>NZ_DBNGVP010000104.1:0-87374 GCF_057119385.1 Archangium sp.
TGCTCACCTTCTGAAGGGGCGGCCATGGGGTGGCTCACCAACGTTCTCATCGAAAACAAGACGTTTGAAAATGAGCGGTTGGAATTAACAGACAAGGATTCGCTCTACTTCCTTGGACCCAACCTGATGCTGCGCAACTGTACTGTTGTCCTGAAAGTGCCCGCCAGACGCCTGCGCATCCTCGGCGCACGGTTCATCAACTGCACCTTCGAGGTGAAGCAGGAACTGACGAACCACCAGGACTGGATATGTGCCTCCCTCAAGGGCTGCCGGTTCAAGGGGCGGCTGTCGGGGTGTGACTTCGGGCACTGGCCCGAGTACGGCAAGGGGCCGGAGTACCAGTTGGGCTCCATCGAGGACTGCGACTTCTCCGAGGCCCGCCTGGACGGCTGCCGCATCATGGGAAGTGACCCCCGCACCCTCCGTTTTCCCAAGTGGCCTTGCTTCACCATCCTGGACCCGATTGGCCACAGCCGTCAGTTGAATAGCATCGAGTGGCCGGGCCGCTTCGGCCTTGTCGTCATAGAAGATCTGCACACGCGACCTCCGTCCACCAGGGCCATCACCTATCACGCCCCCTCCATTGCCAGGCGGTTCGAGACCACCCCCGAAGCGCTCAGGGCCGTTGTCGAGAAGTTCGACTGCATTGTGTATTGAGGCAGACGAGATTCTCTCCGCAACGGCGTCGAACCTCGCGCACCATGGCCGGCGCATGGCGGGCGAGTTCTTCCGGATGCTCACCTTCTGAAAGGGCGGCGGATGATTGCCAAGAAGGTTTTCTACGAGAACAAGCAGTTGGAACACGAGCGGCTGGAGCTGACGGACAAAGGTACCCTCTACTTCCTGGGCCGCAATTTGACGCTGAAGAACTGCACGCTGGTGCTGAAGGTGGCTGCCAGCAACCTGTTCATTCGTGACGTGCGCTTCACCGACTGCATCTTCGAGGTGAAGCAGGAACTGAAGAACCATCAGCAGTGGATACGCGCCTCACTCAAGGGGTGCCGGTTCAAGGGGCGGCTGTCCGGGTGTGACTTCGGGCACTGGCCCGAGTACGGCAAGGAGCCGGAGTACCAGTTGGGCTCCATTGAGGACTGCGACTTCTCCGAGGCGCGTCTGGACGGCTGCCGCTTCATGGGGTGTGACCCCCAGACCCTGCGGTTTCCCAAATGGCCTTGTTTCACCTTCCTGGACCCCATCGGACGGGCTCCAGAGCTACGTCGCGGCAAGTGGCCCGGTATGTTTGGCAGTGTCGTCGTGGACGAACTCCACGACCAGCCGCCGTCCACGGTGGCGCTGACGAAGTACGCTCCCGCCGTCGCGAAGAAGCTCGAAACCACCCCGGAAAAACTCAGGGCCGTCATCGAGCAGTTCGACTGCATCGTCTACTGACACGACCACGTGCTCTCCGGGACGGCATCGAACCTCGCGCGGCACGGCCGGCGCATGGCGGGCGAGTTCTTCCGGATGCTCACCTTATGAAGAAGGGCGGCTTCATCGTCCGCCAACCCAGCCACCGTGTTGTCCCGGACACCCACCTCCCGGCGGGGAGCATCCAACCGTCCGCCACCGGTCACTGCTCCAGGTCTCCCCTCTCCAGATGTTCTCCGGCAGACAGTTTTCGGCTCGCTTGTCTGCCTGGGCGTCAGTCAGCCGACAGCGCGCTCCACGTTGGATCTGGGTTGCAGTGAAGAGAGACGGTAAAGAAGCAGGGTGTCTGATCCCCGGACGGCCCGCGCGCACCCCGCTTCGCCCACCATGTCCTCGCCCCCCGCGCTCTCGCGTGTAGACGTCCTGACCGTTGATGACACCCCGGCCAACCTCCGTTCCCTGGAGGTGCTCATGGCCGACATGGGGGCCAACATCGTCACCGCCTCCTCGGGTGACGAGGCACTGCGCCTGCTGCTGGACCGCGACTTCGCGCTCATCCTCCTGGACGTGCAGATGCCGGGGATGGATGGCTACGAGACGGCGAGCCTCATCCGCATGCGCGAGCGCACGCGCCACATCCCCATCATCTTCATCACCGCCTACAACCGCAGCGAGGTGAACGTCACGCGCGGCTACGAGCTGGGCGCGGTGGACTACCTCTTCAAGCCCATCGTCCCGGAGATCTTCCGCACGAAGGTGACGGTCTTCCTGGACCTGCACCGCAAGACGGAGGAGGTGCGCCGGCAGGCGGAGCTGCTGCGGCAGGCGGAGAGCCGCGAGCACGAGCGCAAGCTGGCCGAGGCCCGCGCCCACTACGAGCGCTCCCTGCTGGAGCAGGAGATGGAGCGCGAGCGCAAGGTGTCCGAGGCCCGCGAGCAGCGCGCCCAGGAGCTGGTGCGGCTCGTCAACGAGAAGGAGCAGGCCCAGTCCGCCCTCCACGAGAGCAACGCCCGGCTGCGGCTGCTCGCGGACGTGGCCAGCCGCCTGCTCAAGGGCCCCGATGGGCGCACCCTCCTCAACAGCGTCCACCATCAGATCATCGAGCACCTGGGCCTCGAGGTCTGCCTGGGCTACCTCTTCCAGGAGGGCCATGGCGCCCTGCAGCTCGCGGCCCACGCCGGCATCCCCGAGGCCCTGGTGCCCCGGCTGGAGCTGCTGACGCCCGGACAGGGAGTCGCGGGACGCGTGGCCGCCGAGAACAAGCGCTGGGTGCTCGACGCCGGTGCCGCCGCCAACGGGCCCGTCCCGGATGCCGCGCCGGAGCTGGGACTGGCCGCCCTCGCCTGCTACCCGCTCCTTAGCCAGGGCCGCGTCCTGGGTACACTGGCCTTCGGCACGCGCACCCTGCGCGCCTTCTCCGCCGACGAGCTGTCCCTCATGCAGGGCGTGTGCGATCAGGTCGCCGTGGCCCTCGAGCGCGAGCGCCTCATCGGCGCCCTGCGCGAGGCGGACCGGCGCAAGGACGAGTTCCTCGCCATGCTCGCCCACGAGCTGCGCAACCCCCTGGCCCCCGTCCGCCACGCGCTCGAGGTCTTCCGCATGCGCATGTGGCAGGACGACATCATCCAGCGCACCATCGCCAGCGCGGACCGCCAGGTGGCCCACATGACGCGGCTGGTGGATGACCTGCTGGACGTCAGCCGCATCACCCGCGGCAAGGTGGAGCTCAAGCCCGTCCTCGTCGCGCTCTCGGACGTGGTGGAGGGCGCGGTGCAGGCCTGCGAGCCCATCGTCTCCCAGCGCCGCCACGAGCTGACCGTGTCGCTGCCCTCCGAGGTGGTGATGCTCAACGTGGACCCCACCCGCATGACGCAGGTGGTGGCCAACCTGCTGCACAACGCGGCCAAGTACACGCCCTCCGGCGGCCGCATCCACCTCGAGGCCGGGCGCCAGGGCGACGAGCTGGTGCTGAGCGTGCGCGACAACGGCATCGGCCTGCGGCCGGAGATGCTCCACCGCGTCTTCGATCTCTTCGTGCAGGTGGACCCCGGCAGCGACCGCGCGCAGGGCGGGCTCGGCCTGGGCCTCACCCTGGTGCGCAGCCTGGTGGAGATGCACGGCGGCAGCGTGTCCGCGCGCAGCGACGGCATCTCCCAGGGCAGCGAGTTCACCGTCCGCCTCCCCCTGCCCGCCGAGGCCCCCGCGGCGCTCTCGCTGCCCGGCATGTTGAAGGCCGCCGCCTCCGCCTCCCAGAAGCTCCAGCCCCTCCACATCCTCCTCGTGGAGGACAACCCGGACATCCGCGAGACGCTGAAGGATCTGCTGGAGCTCCACGGCCACCGCGTCCAGGAGGCCAGCGACGGCCGCTCCGCCGTGGACCTGGTGCTCTCCGAGCGGCCCCAGGTGGCCCTGGTGGACATCGGCCTTCCCGAGCTGGACGGCTACAAGGTGGCGGAGCTCGTCCGCGCCTCCGCCGGTGGCGCCGACACGCGGCTCGTGGCCCTCACCGGCTACGGCCACCCCGAGGACCGCAAGCGCGCGCTCGAGGCGGGCTTCGACGCCCACCTCGTCAAGCCCGTGTCCTCCGACGACCTGTCTCAAGTCTTGAAGAAGCTCTGTACGGCGGCCTGAAACCGCCCCTCCCCTTCCCCCAGGTGAACGGTGGACGGCGCGCCCCACGGGTGCCGCTTCGCCGGACAAGCAGCACAGGAGAAGCCCCACACCATGGCAACGCAGTCCGATAAGGCGCCCGCCGACAACGCGCTCGATCCGAAGCTCCTCCTCAAGACGCTCCAGTCGCTCCGCAAGGGTGACTTCAGCGCCCGCATGCCCGAGGACCGCACAGGCACCACGGGGAAGATCTACGACACCTTCAACGAGGTCATCACCCTCAACCAGGCGCTCGTGCACGAGCTGGAGCGCGTCAGCACCGTGGTGGGCCGCGAGGGCCGCATCACCCAGCGCGCCACGCTCAATGGCGCCGTGGGCAGCTACCAGGCGGCCGTGGAGGCGGTGAACTCGCTCATCGCCGACCTGGCACAGCCCACCACCGAGGTGGCCCGCGTCATCGGCGCCGTGGCCAAGGGTGACCTCACCCAGACCATGGCCCTGGAGTTCGAGGACCGGCCCCTCAAGGGCGAGTTCCTCCGCACCGCCCAGGTCGTCAACAGCACCGTGGCCCAGCTGTCCTCCTTCGCCTCGGAAGTGACCCGCGTGGCCCGCGAGGTGGGGACCGAAGGAAAGCTGGGCGGCCAGGCCGTGCTGCGCGGCGTGTCCGGCACCTGGAAGGAGCTCACCGACAGCGTGAACCTGATGGCGAGCAACCTCACCGCCCAGGTGCGTAACATCGCCGACGTGACGACCGCCGTGGCCAACGGCGACCTGTCCAAGAAGATCACCGTGGACGTGCGCGGTGAGATCGCCGAGCTGAAGCAGACCATCAACACGATGGTGGACAACCTCAACACCTTCTCCGGCGAAGTGACCCGCGTGGCCCGCGAAGTGGGTACCGAGGGTAAGCTGGGTGGCCAGGCGCAGGTGAAGGGCGTGTCCGGTACGTGGAAGGACCTCACGGACAACGTGAACTCCATGGCCAGCGGCCTCACCGCCCAGGTGCGTGACATCGCCAAGGTCGCCACCGCCGTCGCCAACGGTGACCTCGGCCAGAAGGTCACCGTGGACGTGAAGGGCGAAATCCTCGAGCTCAAGAACACCATCAACAAGATGGTGGACAACCTCAACACCTTCTCGGGCGAGGTGACCCGCGTTGCCCGCGAGGTGGGTACCGAAGGAAAGCTCGGCGGCCAGGCCAAGGTCGAGGGCGTGTCCGGTACCTGGAAGGACCTCACGGACAGCGTGAACCAGATGGCCTCCAACCTCACCGCCCAGGTGCGTGACATCGCGGATGTCACCACGGCGGTGGCCCGCGGCGACCTGTCCAAGAAGGTCACCGTGGACGTGAAGGGCGAAATCCTCGCCCTCAAGAACACCATCAACACGATGGTGGATCAGCTCTCCTCCTTCGCTTCCGAAGTGACCCGCGTGGCCCGCGAGGTGGGTACCGAAGGAAAGCTGGGCGGTCAGGCGCAGGTGCAGGGCGTCAGCGGCACCTGGAAGGACCTGACGGACAGCGTGAACAGCATGGCCAGCGGCCTCACCGCCCAGGTGCGCGACATCGCGAAGGTCGCCACCGCGGTGGCCAACGGCGACCTCGGCCAGAAGATCACCGTGGACGTGCGCGGGGAAATCCTCGAGCTGAAGAACACCATCAACAAGATGGTGGACAACCTCAACACCTTCTCCGTCGAGGTGACGCGCGTCGCCCGCGAGGTGGGTACGGAGGGCAAGCTCGGCGGCCAGGCGCAGGTGAAGGACGTCGCCGGCACGTGGAAGGACCTCACGGACAACGTGAACCAGATGGCCTCGAACCTCACGGGCCAGGTCCGCAACATCGCCGAGGTGACCACCGCCGTGGCCCGCGGCGATCTCTCCAAGAAGATCACCGTGGACGTGAAGGGCGAGATTCTGGCCCTGAAGAACACCATCAACACGATGGTGGATCAGCTCTCGTCCTTCGCCTCGGAAGTGACCCGCGTCGCCAAGGAAGTGGGCACCGAGGGCAAGCTGGGCGGCCAGGCACAGGTGGAAGGCGTCAGCGGCACGTGGAAGGACCTCACGGACAACGTGAACTCCATGGCCGGCAACCTCACCGCCCAGGTGCGCGACATCGCCAAGGTGACGGCGGCCGTGGCCAACGGCGACCTCTCCAAGAAGGTCACCGTGGACGTGAAGGGCGAAATCCTGGAGCTGAAGAACACCATCAACACGATGGTCGACCAGCTCTCGTCGTTCGCCTCGGAAGTGACCCGCGTCGCCCGCGAGGTGGGTACGGAAGGAAAGCTGGGGGGACAGGCCGTCGTGCGTGGGGTCGCCGGTACGTGGAAGGACCTCACCGACAGCGTGAACAGCATGGCCAGCGGCCTCACCGCCCAGGTGCGTGACATCGCCAAGGTCGCCACCGCCGTTGCCAACGGTGACCTCGGCCAGAAGATCACCGTGGATGTGCGCGGTGAGATTCTCGAGCTGAAGAACACCATCAACACGATGGTGGACAACCTCAACACCTTCTCTGGCGAGGTGACCCGCGTTGCCCGCGAGGTGGGTACGGAAGGAAAGCTCGGCGGCCAGGCCCAGGTGAAGGGCGTGTCCGGCACGTGGAAGGACCTCACGGACAACGTGAACTCCATGGCGAGCAACCTGACCGACCAGGTGCGCAACATCGCCGAGGTGACCACCGCCGTGGCCCGCGGTGACCTGTCCAAGAAGATCACCGTGGACGTGAAGGGGGAAATCCTCGAGCTCAAGAACACCATCAACACGATGGTGGATCAGCTCTCCTCGTTCGCCTCCGAAGTGACCCGCGTCGCGAAGGAAGTGGGTACGGAAGGAAAGCTGGGCGGCCAGGCCCAGGTGAAGGGCGTCAGCGGCACCTGGAAGGACCTGACCGACAACGTGAACAGCATGGCGAGCAACCTGACCGCTCAGGTGCGCGACATCGCCAAGGTGACCACCGCCGTCGCCATGGGTGATCTCTCCAAGAAGATCACCGTGGACGTGAAGGGCGAGATTCTGGAGCTGAAGCAGACCATCAACACGATGGTGGATCAGCTCTCGTCCTTCGCCTCCGAAGTGACCCGCGTCGCTCGCGAGGTGGGTACCGAGGGCAAGCTGGGTGGCCAGGCGCAGGTGCAGGGCGTCGCCGGCATCTGGAAGGACCTCACGGACAACGTGAACAGCATGGCCAGCAACCTGACCGCCCAGGTGCGCGGCATCGCCACGGTCGTGACCGCGGTGGCCGCCGGTGACCTGAAGCGCAAGCTGGCCCTCGTCGCCAAGGGCGAGATCGCCGCCCTCGCCGACACCATCAACGGCATGATCGACACGCTGGCCACGTTCGCCGACCAGGTGACCACGGTGGCCCGCGAGGTGGGTATCGAGGGCAAGCTGGGTGGCCAGGCCAAGGTGCCCGGCGCCGCCGGTACGTGGAAGGACCTCACGGACAACGTGAACTCCATGGCCGGCTCGCTCACCACCCAGGTGCGCTCGCTCGCCGAGGTCGCCACCGCGGTGGCCAAGGGCGACCTGACCCGGAGCATCTCGGTGGAGGCCCAGGGCGAGATGGCCGCCCTGAAGGACAACATCAACCAGATGATCGCCAACCTGCGTGACACCACGCAGAAGAACACCGAGCAGGACTGGCTGAAGACGAACCTCGCGCGCTTCACCCGCCTGCTGCAGGGCCAGCGCGAGCTGGAGACCGTCTCCAAGCTCATCCTCAAGGAGCTGGCGCCGCTGGTGCAGGCGCAGCACGGCGTCTTCTACCTGATGGATGGCAACGACAAGCAGCAGGCGCTGCGTCTGCTGTCCGCCTACGCCTACAAGGAGCGCAAGAGCCTCGCCAACTCCTTCAAGCTGGGCGAGGGCCTGGTGGGCCAGTGCGCCCTGGAGAAGGACCGCATCCTCCTCACGGACGTGCCGGACGACTACATCCGCATCAACAGCGGACTGGGTGAGGCCAAGCCCCTCAACATCGTCGTCCTCCCCGTCATCTTCGAGGGCCAGGTCAAGGCCGTCATCGAGCTGGCCAGCTTCTACCGGTTCAGCGAGACGCACCTGTCCTTCCTGGATCAGCTCACCGAGTCCATCGGCATCGTGCTCAACACGATCGCCGCCGGCATGCGGACGGAGGAGCTGCTCAAGCAGTCCCAGAGCCTCGCCGACGAGCTGCGCAGCCAGCAACAGGAGCTCACCGAGACCAACCGCCGCCTGGAGCAGCAGGCCAAGAGCCTCCAGGCCTCCGAGGAGCGCCTCAAGCAGCAGCAGGAGGAGCTGCAGCAGACCAACGAGGAGCTCGAGGAGCGCAGCCGCCTCCTCCAGGTCCAGAACATGGAGGTCGAGCGCAAGAACCGCGAAATCGAGCAGGCCAAGGTGGCCCTCGAGGAGCGCGCCCAGCAGCTCGCCCTCTCCTCGAAGTACAAGAGCGAGTTCCTGGCCAACATGAGCCACGAGCTGCGCACGCCGCTCAACAGCCTCCTCATCCTCTCCAAGCTGCTGGCGGAGAACTCCGAGGGCAACCTCAGCGGCCGTCAGGTGGAGTTCGCTCAAACCATCCACGGCGCCGGCAGCGATCTGCTCAGCCTCATCAACGACATCCTGGACCTGTCGAAGATCGAGTCCGGAACGATGAGCGTGGATGTGGACGAGGTGTCGCTCAACAGCCTGAAGGACTTCGTGGAGCGCACCTTCCGCCAGGTGGCCGTGGACCGGAAGCTGGGCTTCAAGCTGGAGTTCGCCCAGGCCCTGCCCTCGCACATCCTCACCGACGGGCGCCGGCTGCAGCAGGTGCTCAAGAACCTGCTGGCCAACGCCTTCAAGTTCACCGAGGAAGGCCAGGTCACCCTGGACGTGCGTCCGGCCCGCAGCGGCTGGAGCATCGATCACCCCGTGCTCAACCAGGGCGGCGCGGTGCTCGCCTTCTCCGTCATCGACACGGGCATCGGCATCCCGGAGAACAAGCAGCGCATCATCTTCGAGGCCTTCCAGCAGGCGGATGGCACCACCAGCCGCAAGTACGGCGGCACCGGCCTGGGTCTGTCCATCAGCCGCGAGATCGCCAAGCTGCTGGGTGGAGAAATCAAGGTGTCCAGCGCCCCGGGCAAGGGCAGCACCTTCACCCTCTTCGTGCCGCAGACGTACGTGCCCGTCACCAGCGCGCTCCGCTCGCAGCAGCTGAGCAACGGCAACGGCACCCCCACGCCGTCCGAGCGGGCCACCACCGAGGCGCGGCTCAACGCGCTGCGCGCGGAGGTGGAGACCGCGGTGCAGGACGCGGAGCTGGCCCGTGAGGAGGAGGTCGAGGACGACCGGCGCAACATCCAGCCGGGAGACCGCACGCTGCTCATCATCGAGGATGACATCGTCTTCGCCCGCATCGTGCTGACCCTGGCCCGCGAGAAGGGCTTCAAGGGCCTGGTGGCGCTGCGCGGAGACACGGGCCTGGCCATGGCGCGCCAGTACCGGCCGGATGCCATCACCCTGGACATCGGCCTGCCCGTCATCGACGGGTGGAACCTGTTGGACCGGCTCAAGCACGACAGCCGCACCCGCCACATCCCGGTGCACATCATCTCCGCGAGCGAGGAGCAGCGCAGCCGCGGCCTGCGGCTGGGCGCGCTGGCGGTGCTCCAGAAGCCGGCCAACCGCGAGGCCCTGGGCGATGCCCTGGCCCGCGTCAAGGGCTTCATCGAGCGGCCGGTGAAGAACCTGCTGGTGGTGGAGGACGATCAGCGCCAGCGCGACAGCATCGTCACCCTCATTGGCAACGGCGACGTGAAGACGACCGCGGTGGGCAGCGGCCAGGAAGCCCTCAACGCCATGCAGGAGCGCTACTTCGACTGCGTGGTGCTGGACCTGGGCCTGCCGGACATGACGGGCCTGCAGCTCATCGAGGCCATGAAGATGAAGGGCCACACCCCGCCCATCATCGTCTACACCGGCAAGGAGCTGTCCGAGGAGGAGGAGACGGTCCTCAAGCGCGTCACCGACGCCATCATCATCAAGAGCGTCAAGTCCCCCGAGCAGCTCCTGGACGAGACGGCGCTCTTCCTGCACCGCGTGGAGGCCAACCTGCCCGAGAACAAGCGGGCGATGATCAAGCAGGTGCACCAGAGCGATCCGGTGCTGGCCGGCAAGAAGGTGCTCGTGGTGGACGACGATGTGCGCAACATCTTCGCCCTCACCAGCGTGCTGGAGAAGCACAAGATGCAGGTGCTCTACGCGGAGAACGGCCGCAAGGGCATCGACATCATCCGCGCCACGCCGGACCTCAACGTCGTCCTCATGGACGTGATGATGCCGGAGATGGACGGCTACGAGACCATGCGCGCCATCCGCCAGGTCAACGAGCTGAAGACGCTCCCCATCATCGCGCTCACCGCCAAGGCCATGAAGGGAGACCGCGAGAAGTGCATCGACGCGGGCGCCAGCGACTACATCACCAAGCCGGTGGAGACGGATCAGCTGCTCAGTTTGTTGCGTGTGTGGCTGTTCAAGAACGCCGAGCGTGCACACCCTGGTGGCGGCAACAACAACGGGTAACCTCCGTCTCGATTGAGCGGGCAGCGGGTACAGGGTGATGAAGGAAGCGCTGGTGCGTGAAGCGGTCGAGGGCGAGGATGCCCTCGAGGACATCGAGCTGGACCTGCTCCTCGAGGGCATCATGCGGCGCTACGGCCTGGACTTCCGGGGCTACGCCCGTATGTCGCTGCGGCGGCGGGTGTGGAACATGGTCCACGCCCAGAAGCTGGGGACGCTCTCCGCGCTCCAGGCCCGGGTGCTGCACGACCCCTCCGCCATGGAGGAGCTGCTGCAGCACCTGTCCGTCAACACCACCACCATGTTCCGGGACCCGAGCTTCTTCTCGGCGTTCCGGGAGAAGGTGGTGCCCCACCTCTTCTCCGCCCCCTTCGTGCGCATCTGGCACGCGGGGTGCTCCACGGGGGAGGAGGTGTACTCGCTGGCCATCCTCCTCACGGAGGCGGGCCTGTACGAGCGCAGCCGCATCTACGCCACGGACATGAACGCGGCCGTGGTGGAGCGGGCCAAGTCCGGCATCTTCCCCATGGAGCACATGCGGGAGTACACGGCCAACTACCTGCGCGCCGGAGGTACCTCCGCCTTCAGCGACTACTACACGGCCAACTACGACCACGCCATCTTCAAGGCCTCGCTGCGCAAGAACATCGTCTTCGCCCAGCACAACCTGGTGAGCGACGGCACCTTCAACGAGTTCAACGTCATCCTCTGCCGCAACGTGCTCATCTACTTCGGCACGGAGCTGCAGTCGCGGGTGTACCGGCTGCTCAACCAGTCGCTGCGGCGCTTCGGCGTGCTCGCGCTGGGACGCGGCGAGACGCTGCGCCACACCGTCATCGAGAACGAGTACGACGAGGTGGATGTGCAGGAGCGCCTCTACCGCCGCCGCGCCTGAGCCGTCAGTGGGGGGCGGGGGGCAGCGGCTCGTCAGGCTCCTCGGGGGAGAGCTCCTGCTCCACCTTCTTGCGCACCACCCGCTTGGTGGCGATCTCCTCCTCCTCGGTCCGCTGGCGCCGGCGCACCAGGCCCTGTGCCTCATCCACGAACCAGAAGAGCACCCGGTAGAAGGCGGCGATGACGGTGACGAGGATGGAGGAGAGGAACCAGCTCAGCACCGTGCCTGGCCAGCCGCCCACCACCACCTGGATGGGATAGGTGCCCGTGAGCGGCACCAGCGCGAAGGCCACGTAGTGCGAGGCACAATAGGGGCAGGACACCAGGTAGCCGCACCAGGTCTCCTTGCCACCGAGCCTCTCGCGCAGGGGCGCGAAGATGCGCTCCTTGGTGAGGGTCTGGGCAATGCCCATCACCACCGCGGATACGGCGAAGAGCTGGAACAGGTCCGTCATGCCGCCAAAGGTGGCAACGGCCCCGGGCAGGTGCCCTGGGCCCACGGCCCCCCCGACTGAAGTCCAGGGGGGCGGGCAACCAGGCGCTGCTCAGCGAGCCCGCCGCTCCTGCCGCTCACGGGCCTCGGCCTGCTTGCGGCGCGAGGCCTCGGCGGCGGTCTCCGGAGGCACCAGCGCGTGCGGCCCCCGGCCGATGAGATCCTCCCGGCCGGCCTGCTGCAGCGCCTCGCGGGCCAGGGGCCAGTGCTCGGGGTTCCAGAAGAGCAGCAGCGCCTTCTGCAGCCGCTTCTCCCGCAGTCCCTTCGCCGTGTAGACGGGCTCCATCTTCAACGGATCCATCCCCGTGTAGTACATGGCCGTGGCCACGGACATGGGCGTGGGGATGAAGTCCTGCACCTGGCGGGGGCGCTTGCCGTTCTGCTTCAGCCACAGCGCCAGCTCCACCATGTCCTCCAGCGCCGAGCCCGGGTGGCCGCTGATGAAGTAGGGGATGTCGTACTGCTCCTTGCCGGCCTCCTCGCTGGCGCAGGCGAACATGTGCTGGAAGCGCTCGAAGCTCTCGATGCCGGGCTTCTTCATCTTCTCCAGCACGCGGGGCGACACGTGCTCGGGCGCCACCGAGAGCTGGCCGCCCACGTGGTGCGCGGCGAGCTCCTTCACGTACTCGGGGGAGCGCTCGGCCAGGTCGTAGCGCACGCCGCTGGCGATGAAGACGTGCTTGACGCCCGGCTCCGCGCGCACCTGCTTCATCACGTCGATGAGCGGGCCGTGGTCCGTCTGGAGGTTCTCGCAGACGCCGGGGTGCACGCAGGACAGCTTGCGGCAGCGCCGCTCGATGTCCTCGCTCTTGCACTTGAGCTTGTACATGTTGGCCGTGGGGCCACCCAGGTCCGTGATGGTGCCGCGGAAGTCCCCCATGCGCCGCAGGGCCCGCACCTCGCGCAGCACGCTCTCGGCGCTGCGGCTCTGGATGACACGGCCCTCGTGCTCGGTGATGGAGCAGAAGGTGCACCCGCCGAAGCAACCGCGCATCAGCACGATGGAGTGCTTCACCGTCTCGTAGGCGGGGATGCGCTCCTTGTACATGGGGTGCGGGACGCGGTTGAAGCTCAGGTCATACAGCTCGTCCATGGCCACCGACGCGCTGTCGCCCTTGCCCTCCCCGTCCTCCAGCGGCCGCGCCGGAGGGTTGAAGTAGACGGCGCGGTTGCCGTGCCGCTGCGCCAGGGCCCGCCCGTTGCCGGGGTTGGTCTCCAGCTGGAAGTCGCGCGACATGCGGGCGAAGGCCAGCTTGTCCGCCACCGCCTCCTCGTAGGAGGGCAGCACCACCACCTTCTGGTCCGCGGCGCGCCTGGCCGGGTCCGCCTCGTGGGCCTTCATCTCCGCGTCGTTGATGATGTACGCGGTGCCGCGCACGTCGCGGATGTCTTCCATCTTCTCGCCCCGGCGCATGCGATCGGCCACCTCCCAGACGGGGCGCTCGCCCATGCCGAAGATGAGCAGGTCCGCCTTGGCGTCCATGAGGATGGAGCGGCGCACCTTGTCGCTCCAGTAGTCGTAGTGGGCGATGCGGCGCAGCGAGGCCTCGATGCCACCGAGGACGATGGGCACGTCCGGGAAGGCCTCGCGGCAGCGCTGGGCGTAGACGATGGTGGCGCGATCCGGCCGGCAGTTGGTGCGCCCGCCCGGGCTGTACTGGTCCTCGGAGCGGTTCTTCTTCTGCGCGGTGAGCCGGTTGAGCATCGAGTCGAGGTTGCCGGCGGCCACCCCGAAGAAGAGCCGGGGCTTGCCCAGGGCCTTGAAGGGCTCGGCCGAGTGCCAGTCCGGCTGGGCGATGATGCCCACCTTGAAGCCACGGCCCTCGAGGAAGCGCGCGATGAGGACGGGGCCGAACGCGGGATGGTCCACGTACGCGTCGCCGGAGACGATGATGATGTCGAGCTGCTCCCAACCCCGGGCCTGCATGTCGGCACGGGAGACGGGGAGGAAGGGATGCACGTAGCGAGTCTGTGTGGCCATGGGGGTACCCATCCCTCCCCTAACCCCTGAGAACGCCTGGATGCAAACGAATGCTCTCCGAAGAGGGGTACGGGTGCCCGCCCGGATGCCCGGCCGGCGTCGTCCCCGGGAACGGCCCTCAGCCCCGGCTCGGCTGCTCGCCGCCCGCCGCGCGCCGCTGCCACACGGAGGCCGCGAGCCCGTAAAGCGTGCTCGCCCCCATGCCGGCGCAGACGGAGAGCGGCGGCAGGACGAGCAGCAGGTACTGGGCCCACTTGGTGGACCAGAGCACCAGGAACACGAGGCCCACCACGGCCCAGGCGGCCCACACGGGGCGCTGGCGCCACGTGGCCGGCAACCCGATGGCGGCCAGGGGCAGCAGCACCCAGACGGTGGCGCCGGTGGCGAAGACGCCCTTGTGCCACTGGGTGGGGGTCGCGTGTGTCAGGTGGTAGAGCGGCTGGTACCAGGGCAACGCCGAGCGCACCACGTGCTCGCTGTGCGAGTAGTTCCAGTGGAACGTGATGGACGCCCACAGGCGCCCCAGGGGATCCGGCCACAGCGCCGGATCCGCGAGCACGAACACGGCCATCGCCGGGAGGACGAAGGCGGCCCACACACGCCACCGGGCCCGGGCATGACCCACCAGGAACGGCAGGAAGGCCAGCCCGACCACCATCGCGTACGGGTACTTGCCCGCGGCCGTGAAGCCCAACAGCGCCCCGGAGAGCGCCAGCGGCACGAGCTGGAAGGGAGCCCCCTGCCCCGCCTCACGGGCACTCCGGCGGGCGCGCTCGAAGGCGAGCACGGCGAGGATGGCGAAGAGGCCGGGGACGGCCTCCAGATAGGCCTGCGAGGTGTACTTCACGTGGTAGGAGTCGAACGCGAGCAGGAGCGCGCCCACCGGGTGGACCAGGCCGGTGAGGGCCACCTGGAGGATGCCCGTCACCCCGGACAGCCAGCGCGTCTGCCGGAAGACGGGCACGGCGGGCTCGGGAATGGGGCGGCCCACGCGCACCATCTTCCACTCCGGCTCGGGCGTCCCGGACACCATCAACTCCGAGGCGTACAGGAGCTTCACCAGGGGTGGGTGCTCGAAGTTCTCCTGGTACGCCACGAGCTCGCCCCAGCGGCCTCCGGCCACCATCTCCGCGTAGCGGTACGCCAGGGGGAGGTAGATGCCCTCGTCGAAGTCCGGGGGCAGCAGCTCGATGGCCCGGGCGCGCTGCCAGGTGGCGGCCAGCAGGGCGAGGAGCAGGGTGACGAGGGCCAGGATGCGTTTGCGCGCCATCGCCGCCGCGAATAGCACAGAATGGCACTGGCCCCCATGACGCACCCGCACAAGACGATCGTCTTCGACCTCGACGGCACGCTGGTGGACTCGCTGCCGGACATCATCTCCAGCTTCCAGTACGGCTTCACGAGCATGGGGCTGCCCGCGCCCACCGACGCGGAGGTACGCCCGCTCATCGGCCATCCGCTGGAGGCCATGTACGCGCACTTCGCGCCCGCGCACGCGGCCACGCTGTGCACCGTCTACCGCGAGCACTACGCCCGCAACTTCGTCAACCGCTCGCGCCCCTACCCCGGCGTCGTCGAGCTGCTGCGGACGCTCCGCGCGCGGGGCTACCGGCTGGCCATCGCCACCACCAAGCGCACGGACATGGCCCGGCGCTTCGTCGAGGCGCTCGGGCTGACGCCCGCCCTGGACTACGTGCAGGGCACCGACGGCTTCCCGCACAAGCCCGCCCCGGACGTCATCCACCGGGCCCTGGCCGCGCTGGGCACGGCCGAGGGTCTGTGGATGGTGGGCGATACCACCCATGACATCCAGGCCGGGAAGGCGGCGGGACTGCGCACCTACGCCGTCACCTGGGGCAACCATGACGCCGGGACGCTCTCCACCGCCGCACCGGACGAGCTCCAGCCGGACCTGGGCCGCCTGCTGGAGCACCTGCCTCCGCTCTCCCGAGCCTGAGCGGCGAAGCGGCCCCACGAGCCAACGCCGGATGATGCCCGGTTGCATTCGTGCGTCGACTTGGGCCTCATGAGGAAGGACGGCATTCGAGCTGAGGAGTCATTCGATGCGAGGACAGACCAGGACGTTGGAGGCTCAGGCCGCACGGCTCCAGGGAGAGCCGCGGCGCGAGTACGTCCGCGCGCTCTTCGACACCATCTCTCCCCGCTACGACTTCCTGCGGCTGCTGGTGTTCGCCGGCCATACCAGCCTGTGGTACCGGCGGGCACTCCGGGACCTGGGCCTGCGCGCGGGAGAGCGCGTGCTGGACGTGGGCTGTGGTACCGGCGAGTCGACCCGCTTCCTGCGCCGCCAGTACCCGGGCGTTCGCATCGAGGGGATGGATCTGTCCCCCGGCATGCTGAGCGTCGCCCGGAAGCATGACTCCCAGGGCACGTATTTCGAGGGCGACGTGTGCGCCATCGACCGGCCCGACGCCACGTATGACGTGGTGCTCACGGCGTTCACGTACCGCAACTTCCCGGACGCCGAGCTCGCCATGCGCGAGATGCTGCGGGTGCTGGCTCCAGGCGGACGGCTGATCATCCTCGATCACTTCTACCCTCGCGACTCCGAGGTGTGGCGCGCCGTGTACACGGCCTGGATGCGGCGGGTGATGCCCCACGTCGTCAGCCCCTTCGTCGAGGACACCGCCCCCTACCGCTACCTGGCCGAGAGCATCATCCATCAACTGAGCATCCCCGAGTTCTCGGAGCTGATGTCCCGGTGTGGCGCGGAGCTGGTCCACAGCGAGCGCTACAGCGGCGGCGCGGCGGCGCGGCTCATCGCCAGACACCGCCCCACCCGCCACCGGGAGAGCACCTCGCGATGAGCCGGAAGATCGACGCCTATACCCACCTGAGCCCCCCGGGGTTCCTCGACTTCCTGGAGGGCGTGAGCGGCGGACCGCACGTCTTCCGCAAGCTCTTCTCCAACACGCCCACGCTGGTGGACACGGACCGGCGCCTGCGGCAGATGGACAGGTACGGCATCGAGTCGAACGTGGTGGTGCCGCTGCCCTGGCTCGAGGGGCTCCGGGGGGTACAGGACGATCCCTCGCTGTCGGTGAAGGCCGCCCGGCTGTGCAACGACGGACTGCACGCCGTGGCCCGGGCCCATCCCGGGCGCTTGCATGGGGTGGCGCTGCTGCCCTCGGCGGCGGGACCCCGGGAGCTGGTCTCCGAGCTGGAGCGCGCCGTGGAGGAGCTGGGACTGCTGGGAGGGGTGCTCTTCGTCGGCCCCACCGTCAAGCCTCCGGATCACCCCGACTACGAGCCGCTCTACCAGAAGGCCGAGCAGCTCGACGTTCCCCTCTGGCTGCATCCCTGCCGGCCCGGGTCGCACGCGGACTACCCGGAGGAGAAGTTCTCCAAGTACCTCATCTGGCAGACGCTGGGCTGGGTCTCCGACAGCAGCGTGGCCATGGCGCGGCTGGTGTTCAGCGGCGTCTTCCAACGCTACCCCGACCTCAAGCTCATCACCCACCACCACGGCGCGCTCATCCCCACCTTCGCCAAGCGCATGCAGGCCTGCTACGAGTCCTTCGAGCAGTGCAGTGGCGTGGATCTCCAGACGCCCATCGAGCAGCCGTACATCGAGCACTTCAAGAAGTTCTACTGCGACACGGCCTCGCTCGGCTTCGAGCCCGCGACCATCCAGCTCGCCTGTGACTTCTTCGGCGTGGAGCGGGTCCTGTTCGGCAGCGACTCGCCCATGGACTCGCGCTCCGGGGAGATCTTCACGCCGGAGACGGATCGAACGGTCGCGGCGCTGAAGCTCACCGAAGCCGAGCGGCAGGACATCTACGGCGGCAACATGACCCGGCTGCTGAGCCGTGAGCGGGTGAAGAAGCGGCTGGCAGCCAGGTCCTGAGCCCCTGGTCCGGGTTGTCCTCAGGGACCCCTGGCCGCCGCGGAGTCCTCCTCGTGCGTGTGCGCCTTCTGCTCCCGGTACTCGGTGATGTGCTCGTAGACACTCTCCGGGAACTGCAGGTCCTTGTAGACGTTGCAGGCGTCCGGATCCTCCGCGTTGGGGCAGATGGGGAACTCCTGCTGCGCCTGGAACTGGAGCACCTTCTCGCGCCGGGGCGGGCTGTAGTCCCGCGCCTTCACCTGCTCGATGAGCGCGAGCGCCTGCCGCTCGTCGAAGGCGGGGTCCTGCAGGAGCGTGTCCCGCAGCTCCGCGTCGTCCATGAAGTGCCGCGCCACCATGGCGAAGACGAGCCGGCCGTAGTGGCCGATGTCCTGACCCGCGTCGAGCGAGTCCAGCAGGTGCGCCATCATCCCGTTCTTCCGGAGCGCCTCGCGTCCGCTGCTGCTCCGGGTCTGCTTGCGTGCACGTGCCATCGCTGAAGTCCTCTCGTGGAAGCCGTCCGGACCGCGTCATCTGAAAACGCGTTCAGGTCGTTCTCTCGAAAGTAGGCACCGTGGAAGGCATGGCCAGGGGTGCCTCTCGGCCCCTCACGGCCGTCCGGCCAGCAGGCACCCGGACCGCCGCGAGCGCCTCAGCGTGGAGAGGAAGGAAGGGCCTCCCCGGAGCCCGTTCCCTCGGTGGCCGCCTCGTAGGCCGCGGCATAGACGCGACCTCGGTCAGCGAACGCGTGGGCATACCCGGCAGCCTACTGCTTTCCATTCGAACATGGTGCTTGGGCGTGCACCCCCACCCCCCTAATCTCCTCGCTTCCCTACCCTCCGAGGAGGCCCCATGGACTTCGAACTTCGCGACCGCCGTGCCCTCGTCACCGGCTCCACCTTCGGCATCGGCTTCGCCATCGCGCGGGGCCTGGCCGCCGAGGGCGCCAGCGTGGTGATCAACGGCCGCAAGGCCGAGTCGGTCGAGAACGCCCTCGCCCGCATCCGCCACGAGGTTCCCAGCGCCCACGTGGAGGGCGTGGTCGCCGATGCCGGCACCGCCGAGGGCGCCCAGCGGGTGTTCTCCCGCGTCCCCAGCGTGGACATCCTGGTGAACAACCTGGGCATCTTCGAGCCCAAGCCCTTCTTCGAGATTCCGGACTCCGACTGGACGCGCTTCTTCGAGGTGAACGTGCTCAGCGGGGTGCGCTTCTCGCGCCACTACGCGCCCGGCATGCGCGAGCGCCTCTGGGGCCGCATCCTCTTCATCTCCAGCGAGTCCGCCCTCAACATCCCCAAGGAGATGATCCACTACGGGATGACGAAGACGGCCCAGCTCAGCGTGTCGCGCGGACTGGCCATCGAGCTGGCGGGCACCGGGGTGACGGTGAATTCCGTGCTGCCCGGCCCCACCAGGACGGAGGGCGTGCAGGACTTCGTGCAGAACCTCGCCACCGGCAGCGGCCGGACGCTCCAGCAGACGGAGGCGGACTTCTTCAAGAACGAGCGCCCCACCTCGCTGCTGCGCCGCTTCGCCACGCCCGAGGAGGTGGCCCACCTGGCCGTCTACCTCTGCAGCCCCCGCGCCTCGGCCACCACCGGCTCCGCGCTGCGCGTGGACGGCGGTACCGCCAATTACATCCTCTAGGACGGATGGCCACCGAAGCGCCTTCCCGAAGGGCACGGGGATGCTATGTCCTCGCCCCATGTCCCCTCTCTCCAGCCTGACCCGGTCCCTCAGCAACCTCGCCTCGTCCGAGACCCTGCGCCGCGCATGGAGCCTGCTGCGCCATGCCCCCGGCGGGGGCATCGTCATGGGGCAGCTCCTCGGCAACCTCGCGCCCTATACGGGCACCATCCGCCCGGAGGTGCTCACCCTGGAGGAGGGCTATGCCCGGGTGCGGATGCGGGACCGGCGCGCCGTGCGCAACCACCTGCGCTCGGTGCACGCCATCGCGCTGATGAACCTGGGTGAGGTGGCCACCGGGGTGGCGATGATGTCCGCCCTCCCCGAGGGCATGCGCGGCATCATCACCCACCTGGAGATGGACTACCTGCGCAAGGCCCGGGGCCCCATCACCGCCGAGTGCCGCGCCCCCGTCGCCGCCGCGGGCGAGCGGCACGAGTACGACGTCCAGGCCGACCTCACCGACGAGGCCGGCGAGGTGGTGGCCCGGGCCCGCGCCCGCTGGCTGATCGGCCCCGCAACGCACTGACTCCCGGAGGCTCACCATGGCGTCCCCCGTGTTCGGATTCGCCGATCTGCACTGCCACCTGATGGCGCACCTGGGCTTTGGCGGGCACCTGCTCGCCGGGCGCCCGGATGGCGACATCGAGCAGGCGCTCGCCCGCTGTGACATCCACCTCCACGGCAAATGGGGCATCGGCAACTTCGGCAAGGACTGGCCGCTGGTGCAGGCCTTCATCGAGGGCGGCCTGGGCCATGGTCCCTGTGGCCACGGCACCTATGCGGACTGGCCCACCTTCAACACCCTCATCCACCAGCAGATGTTCGTGGACTGGCTGCGGCGGGCCCATGACGGGGGGCTGCGGCTGCTGTGCAGCGTGGCCGTCAACAACGAGCTGCTGGCCGAGGAGTGCCACCACCCCGACAAGGACGAGTCCTCCATCGAGAAGCAGATGCGCGAGCTGCGCCGCTTCACCGAGCGGCACGCGGACTGGATGGGGCTGGCCCTGAGCGCCTCGCAGGCCCGCCAGCTCATCACCGCCGGCAAGCTCGCCGTGGTGGCCGGCGTGGAGGTGGACTCGCTGGACAGCCTCCTGGGGGACCGCGAGGCCCTCAACGAGCAGCCCCTGTCCCTGGAGCAGCTGCCCCGCATCCTGCGCTGGCTCAAGGAGCTGGGCTTCCGGATGATCACCCCGCTGCACCTGGCCAACAACAGCTTCGGCGGCGCGGCCGTCTACGACGACAAGTTCAACCTGCTCAACCACTTCCTGCGCGGGCACTTCTTCGACGTGCAGGGCGCCTCCGACGTGGGCTTCCGGCTCGGGCAGGACATGGAGACGCAGACGAAGGCGGCCGTCATGCTCTACGAGCTGACACGCCGGGCGCACTACCCGAAGGGCTACGCCCTCAACGCCCCCGGCCAGGGCCACGTCAACCAGCTCGGGCTCACCTCCACGGGACAGGCCTTCCTGCGCGAGGCCATGCGCCAGGGCTTCATCCTCGACGTGGAGCACATGTCCGAGCGCTGCACCAACGACGTGCTCTCCCTGGCCGAGCAGTCGCGCTACCCCGTCGTCGCCTCGCACTGCGCCTTCCGCGAGCAGGGCCTCGAGCCCCACGAGACGAGCCGCAAGGCCAAGCGCGCCAGCGAGTACATGAAGACGCGCGACCAGGCGCGGCGCATCCTCCAGCTGGGCGGGCTGCTGGGCCCCATCACCAACCAGCACGAGCTGAAGGACTTCCCCGGCGGCACGGTGGACAACGACTGCGCGCGCTCGTCCAAGACGTGGGCCCAGTCCTACCAGTACGCCCTCTCGCTGCTGCGCGAGGTGGGCTCCGGCGGCGTGGCGATGGGCACCGACTTCAACGGCCTCAACCAGCAGCCGGGGCCCCGCTACGGGCCCCACGCCGCCGCCGGGCTGAAGGACGACACGCTGCGCGAGAAGCGGCGGCCCGTGCAGCAGATGCTGCAGCGCAACAAGCCGCCCCTGCCCTACTCGGGCACCCTGTACCGCACGGATGTACCTTTCGCGAAAGCGCGCGCCGGCTCGCGCGAGTTCGACTTCAACACGGATGGACTGGCCCATGTCGGCCTGCTGCCGGACTTCATCCGGGACCTCGTCCACGTGGGCATGACGGACGCGCAGATGGATCCCCTCTTCTCCTCGGCCGAGGCCTTCCTGCGCATGTGGGAGTCCTGCGAGGGCCAGGGCGCGGCCCTCGTCGCGGGCGAGCTGGTGGACGCGGCGATTCCCAGGTTCCCCTCCCCCCTGGGGTGAGGGCCGGCCGGGAATAGAAAAAACGGCCGGGTGTCGTGGGCAGCCGCCAGGGAACCGGGCCATGATGTGCCCGGCCGCTCTTCCCGGGCCAGCTTCCCCGATACCCAACCATGACCACGTCCCGAAGGCAGTTCCTCCAGTTCACCCTGGCCGCGGCCGCGATGACGGCCTGCGCCCCGGGCATGCGCGCCGCGTCCGGAGATGGCCGCGCCGCGACCAAGAAGAAGATCCTCATCCTCGGTGGCACGGGCTTCCTCGGCCCGGCCATCGTCAACGCGGCCCAGGCGCGCGGACACACGCTGACGCTCTTCAACCGCGGCAAGACCCGGCCGGAGCTCTTCCCGGACGTGGAGAAGCTGCAGGGTGATAGAGACCCGAACAAGGGCGAGGGCCTCAAGGCGCTCGAGGGCCGCTCGTTCGACGCCGTCATCGACACCTCGGGCTACTACCCGCGCATCGTCGGAGCCTCGGCGGCGCTGCTGGCGCCCAACGTCAGTCAGTACATCTTCATCTCCAGCGGCTCGGCCTACGCGAAGAACGACACGCCGGGAGCGGACGAGACCGCCGCGACCGCCACGCTCGCCGACCCGACCGTCGAGACGATGGGCAAGAATTTCGAGAACTATGGCGGGCTGAAGCGCGCGTGCGAGGAGGCCGTGGAGAAGGCCCTTCCGGGCCGCACCACCCTCGTCCGCCCCGGTTACATCGTGGGCCCGGAGGATCGCACGGATCGCTTCACGTACTTCCCCGTGCGCTACGCGCAGGGTGGGGAGATGCTCGCCCCGGGCAGCCCGTCGGATCCGCTGCAGATCATCGACGTGCGCGACCTGGCCGAGTGGCTCGTGCTGCTGGTGGAGCGCAACACCACGGGCGTCTTCAACGCCGTGGGGCCGGAGAAGCCCTGGAGCGTGGGGGAGATGTTCGCGGCCTGTAAGGAGATCACCGGCAAGGACACGAAGCTCACCTGGGTGTCCGGGGAGTTCCTCCAGAAGAACGGCGAGGACGGAGAGGGCGCGCTCCCCATCTGGGCGCCGGCCTTCGGGTCCTACGCGGGCATGCACCGGCGCAGCAACGCGCGGGCCGTGCAGGCCGGGCTGAAGTTCCGCTCGCCGGTCGTCACCACCCGGGACACGCTCGAGTGGTTCAACAGCCAGCCCGAGGAGCGCCGCAGCAAGCTGCGCGGAGGGCTGCCTCCGGAGCGCGAGGCGGAGCTGCTCTCGCTCTGGGCCAAGGCCCAGCAGGGCGGCGCACCGGCCACGGCCACGCAGGGCGGCTGAGGACACGGAGTCCACGGGGAGGGGCGTCTGCCTCCCCGTACCGTGCGCCCGTGCACGGCGGTGTCATCCCCTCGTCGCCCCCTGCCGGGCAGGCAACCCCTGCTCCGCCCTCCTGGAGCGGGGCAATGCCGGGGAGCGCTCGTTGCCGCTCCGCGAGGGAGCATCACCTTTGCGCGAGTCATCTCCTGCAGGAGGCAAGCGCATGGCGAACACCACCGATGTGGAGACGCTCAACTCATTCCTTCGCGGTGAAATCTCGGCGGTGGAGACCTACCGGCAGGCCATCGGCCACGTGTCGGACGAGCGGCTCCGCAGCCAGCTCGAGGACTGCATGCACGACCACGAGCACCGCGTGGAAGCCCTCCGCGAGCGCGTCGAGAAGCTCGGAGGCAAGCCGGTGGAGGGCTCCGGCATCTGGGGAACCTTCGCGAAGCTGGTGCAGGGAGGCGCGGATCTCCTCGGTGAGAAGAGCGCCATCCAGGCGCTCGAGGAGGGTGAGGACCACGGCCTCGCGGACTACCAGCGCGACATGGACAAGACGCACGGCGAGGCCCGCCGCTTCGTCCGCATGGAGCTGCTGCCCTCGCAGAAGCGCACCCACGAGCGGCTGAGCCGCCTCAAGAAGACCCTGCACTGAGGGAGGGATGGCGTGGACGGGACAGCGCCGCCCACGCCCCCACCCGCCCGGTGAGCACCGGGCGTGGGCCATGTACACTCCCGCGGATGGAGAACCCGCTGCCCAGGGTCTGCCCCCGCTGTGGTGAGCCCCGCATCCTCGCGCCGGAGTGCCCGAGGTGCGGCGTCCTCTATGCCAGGGCGGAGGCCCGTGCCGCGCAGCTCGCCTCGCGGCCCGCGCCCCCGGCTCCAGCCGAGCCCCAGGTGCCGCTCACTCCCGCGGGCATGTCCTGGCATGGCGAGGAGGAGGAAGCGCGGAGCGAGCTGCGGCTGCGCCTGTTCGCCCTCCCCGTGGCGCTGGCCGTGGCCTGGCTGCTCGTGCAATCCCCCCTGTGGGGCAGGCTGATGCGCATCTTCCTCTCCATGTGGATCCACGAGCTGGGCCACGCCGTCACCGCCTGGTTCTGCGGCTTTCCCTCCTTCCCCGGCCCCTGGGTCACCCACACCGACGAAGAGCGCTCCACCTTCCTCTTCCTGCTGCTGGCCACCCTGTTCGCGGCGACGGGCCTCCGCGGCTACCTCACGCGCAGCCGGCTGCTGATGATCGCGGGCGCCACGGCGCTCGTCCTCCAATTCGTGGGCACCGGGGTGCTATCGCCCGGCAAGGCCCGGATGCTCATCTCGTTTGGAGGCGATGCCGGGTGCCTCGTGCTCGGCAGCCTCCTCATGACGACCCTCTACGCCCACCGGCACTCCAAGCTGCGCCAGGGCTCGCTGCACTGGGGCTACCTGGCCATCGGCGCGGCGGCCTTCATGGATGCCTTCTCGCAGTGGTGGGCCGCCCGGAGCGACCCTGAACGGATTCCCTTCGGCCACATCGAGGGCGTGGGGCTGAGCGACGCCTCCAAGCTCGTGGACGTCCATGGCTGGAGCGAGTCCGAGCTCATCCGGCGCTACACCTGGCTGGGACTGGCCTGCCTGGCGGCGCTCGCCGTGCTCTACGCGGTGGGACTGAGCCACGCCCGCGCCCGGCTGCGCGCGGACGGGCAGAGACTTCGGACTTCAGGAGCGCGAGCGCGCCTGGGCGCCCGCGTCTGATTTGGTCAGCGCCTGGATGGACTGGATGCGCCGCTCCGCCTCCTGGGCATCCAGGAAGATGTGCAGCATGTCCCGGATGGTCGGCAGCGCCCGCGTCAGCGACGCGGCGGTGAGCAGCTGCGGATCCACTCCGGCCTTGCGGCACGCGCGCGTCATGGTGGACGCGGCGATGACGGGAGAGAGGCCACAGCGCGCCACCAGCGCCTCGAAGAGGGCACCCGGCATGGCCCCGGTGGACGGCGAGGGAGCGGCGGCCGGCACCGACGCCGGAGCCGCGTGCGAGGCCGGAATCGCGGGATGATGGGCACCCGACGGGGTCCGGGGCAGCGCGGGGAACGAGCCGGACGGAGTGCGCGGCATGGGAGGCTGGGCCTGCTGCTCGGACTCGGCCCGGCGCCGCAGCTCGGTGCGCACCTGCGCGCGCAGCACCTCGATGTCCTCCGTCTTGGAGCAGAAGGCATCCACCTTCACCGCCAGGGCCTCGGAGATGAGCTTGGCGTCGAAGCCGGCCGTCAGTCCCACCACGGCCACCTGGGCCGTGCCTGGCAGCGTCCTCACGGCGCGCACCCACTCCGGCCCCTCCAGCCCCGGCATCTCCAGATCCAACAGGATGCAGTCCACCGGCTGGGCCTCCAGCAGCCGCATGGCGTCCTCACCGGACTCGGCGATGATGACGTCGTGGCCGTCCTTGCGCAGCGCATCCGAGGCGCGGTGGCGGAAGTCGATGCGGCCATCCACCACCATCACCCGCCGGCGCCTGCCGGCCGACACCAGCCGCGGCGTGCCATCCTGCTCGGGCACCTGCGTCAGCTCGTGGGCCCGACGCACCACGTACGCCGGATCATACGGCTTGCCCACGTAGTCATTGGCGCCGTGAGACAGGCCCTTGAGCCGCTGCACCACCGCGGCCTCGGTGGACAGCATCAACACGGGCAGGTGCGAGGTGCGGGGCGCGCGGCGCAGTTCCTCCAGCAGCTCCACGCCCTCGCCATCCGGCAGCACCATGTCCAGGATGAGCAGATCGAACTCACCCTCGCTCAACGCCTTGCGGGCCGCCGCGAGGCTCTCGCACAGCGTGGTGCCAAAGCCAGCGGCGCTCAACACTCCGCGCATGTCCGCCCGGACCGTCGCGCTGTCATCCACGATGAGCACACGTGCCTTCATGCCGTTCCTTCCCTGGCTCCTGCTCGGGCGAGCGCCGTCAGCAGGGGGGGAATCTCCGTCAGCGCCGTCACATGCTGAGCGGCCCCCAAGCGAATGGCCTCGCGCGGCATGCCGAATACCACGCACGAGGATTCATCCTCCACCACCGTGGCGGCCCCCGCGCGTTTGAGCGCCGCCAACCCCTCCGCCCCGTCCCGTCCCATGCCCGTCAGCAGGCAGCCGATGGCGGCCGCCCCCAACTCCCGGGCCACGGACTCGAAAAGCTCGTCCACCGAGGGCCGGCACGAGTGCCGCTCCGGCCCGTCCACCAGCCGCAGCCGGCCGCTGCGCACCACCAGGTGCCGGTTGCCCGGCGCCATCCGTACCGTCACCCGTCCCGGCATCGGCAGTGCCTCCCCATCCACCGCATTGCGCACCACCAGGCCACTCTGCGCCTCCAGCCACTCGGCCATCGCGGTGTCGAAGTGTTCTGTAATATGCAACACCAGCAGCACCGGGAGGGGGAAACCCGCCGACAGCGAGCGGAGGATGTGGCGCACGGCCGCCGGTCCTCCCGTCGAGGCACCCATCACCAGCAGGCGCGGCGGCACGGCGGGCGCCGTCACCCGGGGCGGTGCATGGGGCGTCTCCAGCCGGGCCCGGACATGGGTGATGACGCGCACGCGCGAGGCCACCCGCACCCGCGACAGCAGCATCTCCATCCACTTGGAGTCCAAAAGGCCCGAGGGCTTGTCCACCGCGTCCACCGCCCCCGCCGCCA
Organism: Archangium sp.; assembly: GCF_057119385.1. Taxonomy (NCBI): domain Bacteria; kingdom Pseudomonadati; phylum Myxococcota; class Myxococcia; order Myxococcales; family Archangiaceae; genus Archangium; species Archangium sp. Next base: position 26,616 of record NZ_DBNGVP010000104.1, read on the forward strand.
GCGCATCCATGGTGCGCAGGCCCTCGGTGCGATTCTCAGCCGCCGAGAGAACGACGATGGGGGTGGGACAGTGGGCCATGATGAGCTCGGTGGCCCGCAGCCCGTCCACCCTGGGCATCACCAGGTCCATGGTCACCACGTCCGGGCGCAGGCGCTGGCACTGCTCGAAGGCCTGCTGGCCGTCGGCCGCCTCGCCCACCACCTCGCACGAGGTGTCGAGCGCGAAGCCATCCGCCAGCCGGCGGCGCACCGTGAGCGAGTCGTCGACGACGAGCACCCGCAGGCGGCTCATGCCGGCCTCCGTCCGGAGGCAATCAACCGGGCCACGGTGTCCAGGTAGCTGTGCTGCTGGAACTCGCCCTTGACGATGTAGGCGGACACCCCCGCGTCGCGGCCGCGCCGCTTGTCCTCGTCCGTGGCCAGCGAGGACACCATGAGGATGGGCAGCCCCTGCAGGGCGGGCATGGAGCGGATGCGCCGGGTGACGTCCAGGCCCGTCATGCCCGGCATCTCCACGTCGACGATGAGCAGGGCGTGGCCGCCGCGTTGAATCTTCTCGATGCCCTCCTCACCGGAGGCGGCCAGCTCCACCTGGTAGCCGGCGGCCTCGAGGATGCTCTTCTCCAGCATTCGGGTGGTGACGGAGTCGTCCACCACGAGGATGAGGTGCTTCTGCGTGGTGCGCGCCTTGGGGACGCCGCCCGAGGAGCCCGCGTGCACCAGGCGCACCAGGCCGGCCGCGTCCAGCAGCAGCAGGGGCACGCCCTGCTCGTCGAAGCTCGCTCCGGCCACCAGCGGCAGGGGGGGCACACTGGAGGGCAGCGGGCGGCTCACCCGGCGGGAGATGCCCAGCAGCCGCTCCACGCCCACCGCGGCCCGGCCCGCCGAGCCCGCGTTGAGCACCAGCACGGACCAGGCGCGGGGACGCTGCGCGCCCGGGTTCCCCATCGCGTCCAGCAGCGGGAGGAAGGGCAGCACCTCGCCCCCGAAGGAGATGGAGGCACGCGAGCCCGTCCAGGTGACGGCCTCCGCGGGCAGGTGGAGGGCGCCGCTGAGCGACTCCAGGGGGACGAGCATGCGCTGTCCACCCGCCTCCACCCCCAGCACCTCCAGCGAGGCCAGCGTGAGGGGCACCTCGAGCGTGATGCAGGTGCCCAATCCCGGCCGCGAGGTGATGCTCACGTCGCCCTTGAAGCGGCGCACCATGTCGCGCACCACGTCCAACCCCACGCCGCGGCCGGACACCTCGGTGACGGTGCGCGCCGTGCTGAAACCGGACTGGAAGAGCAAGTCCAGCAGCCCCTGCTCGTCCAGGGCATCCGCCTCGGCGGGGGTGACCACGCCGCGCTCCAGCGCCACCTGACGCACCCGCCCCAGGTCCACGCCACGCCCGTCGTCCTCGCACACGAAGGAGACGCGCCCACCGCGCCGCTGCACCTTCAGCGAGAAGACGCCCGTGGGGGGCTTGCCCACCGCCCGCCGCTCGTCGGGCGTCTCCAGCCCGTGGTCCACCGCGTTGCGCACCACGTGCACCAGCGCCTGGCGCACCGCCGCCAGCACGTGCCCGTCAATCTGGATGTCACCGCCCGCGGTGCGCACCTCCACCTGGCGCCCCAGCGAGGCGGCCGCGTCGCGCGCGGCCAGCTCCAAGGGGCCAAAGAGCGTCTGCGTCGGGACGAGCCGCAGGGTGTTGGCCCCGTCCCGCAGCCGCCCCAGCTCCGACTCCACCTGCCCCAGGCCGCCGCCCAGCTGCCGCCCCGCCTTCACCAGCGAGGAGCGCAGGCCCTCCGTCACGGACAGCACGCGCGACATCCACCGGGCGCGCTCCGCGGGCGAGCCGTTGGAGGCCACCGGCGCGGTGAGCTGCTCGACGAGGGTGTCGGCCCCGTGCTGCGCCTGCGCCAGCGCCTCCACCACCCCGCGCAGGCCGCCCAGCTGCACCACGGCCTCGGACAGGCCCTCCAGCAGCGTGTCCAGCCGCGCCAGCTCCACGCGCACCACCTCGGACGTGGGGGCCTCGGGGGCCGCCACCGCCGCGGCCACGGCCGCCACCGCCGCCTCGGACGCGGTCATCTCCGCGGCGGGCGCCGGCGGCGGCGGTGCATCCAGCGCGTCCAGCGCCTCGGCCATCTGCCCCACCAGGCGCAGGAACTCGTGCACGCTGTCCACGGGCAGCGCCTGGCCGCTGTTGCGGTAGGGCGACAGCGCGTCCTCCACCGCGTGCGCCATCTCCGCCAGCGGCACCTGCCCCACCACGCGCGCCGCCCCCTTCAGGGTGTGCGCATAGCGGAACAGCTCCGGCATGATCTGGGCACCGCCCTCACCGTCGGCCAGGGTGAACAGACCCTGGGTGAGCTGCTCGATGAGCTCCCGGGCCTCGATACGGAAATAGCGGTAGGGGTCGTTGTCCAGGCTCATGCGGAGGCGCGCGAGTCGATGATGGCATGGAGCTGCTTGGAAAGCTGGATGAGCCGGGTGGCCGTCTGCAGCGTCTGCGCGGAGGTGGACTCCGCCTGACGGGCCGTCTGCGCCACCTCGAGGATGGCGGTGTTCACCTGCTCCACCGCCGTCGTCTGCTGCTGGGTGCTCAGCTCGATCTCCCGCGCCACGTCCAGGTTGGCGCGCACCAGGTCGGCGATGCGCCGGAAGTTGCCGGCCACGTCGGTGAACTGCTTCGTGCTGCTCTGCACCGCCTTGGAGCCGTCCTCGGTGGCCATGATGGTGGTGTTGGAGGCGGCGCGAATCTCATCGATGAGCACGCGGATGTCCTTGGTGGCTCCACCCACCCGGTCCGCCAGCTTGCGGATCTCATCGGCCACCACGGCGAAGCGCTTGCCGTGCTCGCCCGCTCCGGCGCTCTCGATGGTGGCGTTGATGGCGAGGATGTTCGTCTGCTCGGCCAGGTCGTTGATGATGTCCACGATACCGCCAATCTCCTGCGAGCGCTTGCCCAGCTCCAGCATGTGATTGACGATGGCGTCCACCTGGCGGCGCACCACGTCGATGGCCTCCTGGGCGTGCAACACCGTGTCATTTCCGTGACGCGCGGCCCCGGCCGTCTCGTCCGCCACACGGGACACCTGCTGCGCGCTGAGGGCGATCTGCCGCGAGGTGGCCAACAGCTCCTTGACGGTGGTGGAAATTTCCGTGGTGGACGAGGCCTGCTCCCGCGCGCCCGAGGCCTGCTGCGAGGCCGCCGACTGGAGCTCGGCCGAGGAGTCCCGCACCTGCGAGATGGCCGAGCCGATCTTCTGCTGCAAGCTGAGGCCCACCAGGGTGGCCGCCGCCATCACCAGGAGGACGGCGACGCCGCCGCCCCACATGAACAGCCGCTCGAAGGACGCCGAGTCCCGCCGCAGCAGCTCATCCCGCTCCTGGAGCAGCCGCAGCTCGTGCTCGTGCATCTCCGCCACCACACGGCGGAGGTCGTCCATCAGCGCCTTGCCCTCACCGGTGTTGATGACGGCCAGGGCGGCCTCGAAGCCCCGGGTGCGGCGCAGCTCGATGTTGTTGCGCAGGCTGGCCAGCTTCTGCGTGAGGAGGAACTTCAAGGCCTCCAGCTGCCGGAGCTGCGCGGGGTTGTCGGCGAGCAGGCCGCGCACGCGCGAGAGCTCCGCGTCGATGCGGCCCTGCGCGTCGCGGTAGGGCTCGAGGTAGGAGTCGTCACCGGTGAGCACGTAGCCGCGCTGCCCCGTCTCCGCGTCCTTGGCGCTGGAGAGGACGCGCTCCAGGCCGTTGATGACCTCGTGCGAGTGCTCCACGGCGACAGCGGTTCCCGTGAACTGCCGGGTGCTCCGGATGGCCTGGAAGACGAAGAGACAGATGAGCACCGACACCATGACGACGGCGGCGGTGAACTGCAGGCGCAACGTCCATTGGGTGACCATCTTCATCATCGTCCCTGCTGAGGACCGGAGGCGTCCTCCAGCAACTTTCTCACGAGCGAGTCCACGTCGAGCACGGGCAGCGGCGGGGCGTCCGGCAGGACGACGTTGCTGTTGAGCAGGGGATGGGTGGCGGAGGCGCCCCCACCGGAGCGCAGCTGCTCCGGGGTGGCGCGCAGCTGCCCCTCGAAGCCGGCCGCGGCCAGCCCCACGCGCCGGCTCCCACCGGCCAGCAACAACCAGCGAGGAGGCTCCCCGGACTGCAGGCCCAACAGCGCCGACAGGTCATGCACGGCGATGAGCTGGCCCCGGAGCCCCGCCAGCCCCAACAGGGACGCCGGAGCACCCGGCAGGCGCACCAGCCGGGGCATGAGGTGGAGGCCGGAGAGGTGGCCCAGCCGCACGGCCAGGGAAGCACCCCCCACGCGCAGCCGCAGCAGCGCCTCACCGGGCTCCTGCCGGGGAGGGGGCGGACGGGAGAAGGAGGCATCGAAGCCTTCGCGCAGCTCGTCCAGCCGCAGTGCCGTCCGGGAGCGAGGCAGACTCATGAGATCTCCGTACAGGCCTGCAGCTCCTGCAGACCCACTTGCATCAATCCGTGGCGGCCAAAGCCTCCGCCGAAGAGCGACAGGTGCAGGGGCTTCTCCTGCGGCAACAACGACACGGCCATGCGCAGGGCCACGCGGGCCTCCACCATGTCACCAGCCCGGCGCGCCAGCGAGCCCGCGCGCAGGTGGGCCAGCGCGAAGGTGGGCTCCGCGCGCACGGACGCGGCGTAGCGGCCGCGGGCACCGGCCTCGTCCCCGCCCTGCTCCAGACACAGCCCCAGCAGGTAGTACGCCGGGGCCTCGGTGGAGCTCGACGCGACGAGCTGCCGGCCCAGCTGCTCGGCCTGGGACAGGCGTCCGGCGTGCAGGTGCAGCACCGCGCGCAGCAGCAGCGCCCTGGGGCTCGAGTTCTCGGGCATGGACTCCAGCAGCGCCCAGGCCTCGGTGTAGCGCTCCGCCTCGAGCAGCTGCAGCACCCCCTCCAGTCCGTCCGGCGCTGGCGGCGGCGTGGGCGCTGGCGCTGGTGAAACCACCCGCTGGGCCACCATGGCCGGGGGCGTGGCCGCGGGCACGCCCTGGGGCACGGAGACACCAGGCGGCGCGGGAGGCTTCAGGCGGTAATAGAAGGCGTCGCCGCCGCGCAGCAGCTCGAACTCCTCGGAGATGCCTCGCAACGTCTCGCTGGGCCCCATGAAGAGGTAGCCACCGGGAACCAGGGCCTGGGCCATGCGGGCGATGATTTTGCGGATGACGTCCTGGGGGAAATAGAGGACGACGTTGCGGCAGAGGATGGCGTGGAAGGAGTTGGGCGCCCAGAAGGCGGAGGCCTCCTCCAGGAGGTTGCGCTCCTCGAAGATGACCTGGTCACGCACCTGGGGCTGGAGGGCGAAACCCTCGGGGGTGCGCTGGAACCACTGCTGGCGCATGGTGCTGGGCACGGCGCGCAGCGACCAGGGGGAGTAGCAGGCGCGGCGGGCGTGCGCGATGGCACGCGGGTTGACGTCGATGCCGAGAATCCGCAGCCGGGAGGAGTCCACGCGGCCGCGCTCGCGGGCGAGCAGGGCCACCGAGTAGGGCTCCTCCCCGGTGGAGCAGCCGGCGCACAGCACGCGGACGGTGGACGTCTGGCGCAGGAAGGAGGGCAGCACCTGCTCCACCAGCGTCTCCAGCTGGGTGGGATGGCGCAGGAAGTACGTCTCCCCCACGGTGAGCCGCTCGGCCAGCGCCTTCCACTCCGCCTGTGAGGACGAAGAGGCCAGCTGCTCCAGGTAACGCTCCACGCCACACGCGGCGGAGCGCTCCGCGAGCAGCGGCACCAGCTCGCCCCACTGGCCCTCCTCATAGTGAAGGCCCAGGCGCTGCTCCACCAGCGCGACGAAGCGGACGAGCGGCGGGCGGGAGGGCGCGGCGATCACGCGCCCCCCTGGCCGGAGGCGGTCTCCAGGCGGCGCCAGAACTCCTCGGGCAGCAGGCGGGACGTCCCCAGCAGCGCCAGCAGGCGCCCGTCGAACGAGCCCAGGTGTTGGAGGTGGCCACTGGCGGTGGCGCGCAGCAGCGGAGGCACCGAGTCCAGGCCCTCCTCCTCCATCCAGCGCAGGCCCCGCACCTCATCCACCTCGAGCGCCATGCGCCCCTCGGGCACCCGCAGCGAGACGAACCGGCGGCCCTCGCCGCCCTCGGACAGGGCCCCGCCCAGCAACGCCGCCAGGCTCACCACGGGAGCCGGCGCGCCACGCACCAGGGACACACCCCGCACGAAGGCCGGGGCCGCGGACACCGGGGCTACCGGCAGCGGCCTCATCGTCTCCTCGACGTCCTCGAGCGGCAGCGCGCACATCCACTCCTGCGCCCTCACGACGAGGAAGCAGCGAGACCCCTGCCTGGGCATGACTCCCCCTTCGGGTTCGGACTCCACGCAAATCATGCACCTTCAGCGTATGTCAAGGCGAGGACCAAGCGCGTCCCACGGCTTCCGGGACGGCGCCGGCCCCCCGGGCAAGGAGGGGAGCAGGCCGGCGGCGGAAGCCGCACCCGAGCACACCCCCCGGCACACCTGCGCGTGTGGAGAGCCAAAGCCTTACACACGCCCGGCTCCCCCACAGTGTGCTCCGCGCGGGGACTCGCTTTGAATCCAGACAGGAATTTGGCATCCACGCGAAACGCATTTCGCCGCTCAATGAAATCTTGCAAGCCTTTCCGTGAAAAGTACGGGGCCCCCTCCGACAAAGCCTCGACTTTTCCGGTGCCCTCCAGGTAATTGAGGATTGCCGCGTAGACGCGGTCGCGTAAGTGTTTACCCCACGCCCCTCGAATCAGACAGAATTCAGATAGTGACCGAAGCCGGGGAGCGCGGGTCGATTTGTCATTGCCGGGCCAAGCAACAACACGCACAGTCTCAGCGCGAAGTCACAGACAGTCATTGCCACCGGCCCGCCTCGCGCGGACCACCGAGTCGGACCACGGGAACGGAGTCGACGAGCATGATTCGGATCGGGCGAAGGCAGTTCACAGCCGGGTTGGGTGCCTCGCTGCTGGCGTCCCCCCTGCTGAATCTCCTCAGTGGGAAGGCCCACGCGGCGACGCCGACGGCCAAGAGGCTCATCGTCTTCTTCACCCCCAATGGCACGGTGCACCGCTTCTGGCGGCCGAGCGGGACGGAGACGGCCTTCTCCTTCCCCGCGGGCAGCATGCTGGAGCCGCTCAACGCGCACCTGGCCAACCTGCTGGTGTGCGAGGGCCTCAACTTCGTGGACGTGGACAACCACGAGGCGGGCATGGCCAACATGCTCACCGGTGGAGGCACGGCGCAGAGCACCTCCGGGGGCCTGTCCGTGGACCAGTACGTGGCGAGCAGGATTGGCGAGGGCTCGCGCTTCCGCTCCCTGGAGTTCGGGGTGCAGACGAGCCTGTGGGGCGCGGCGCGCTCCACGCGCATGTCCTACTCGGCCCCCGGCGTCTTCGTCTCCCCCGAGGACAACCCGCGCAGCGCCTTCCAGCGCCTCTTTGGCGCGCTCGGAGGTGACACGGGCACCGCCGACAAGCTGTTGCGGCGCCGCAAGAGCATGCTGGACCTGGTGCGCGGCGAGCTGAATGACCTGTCGCAGCGCGTGGGCGCGGAGGAGAAGCGCAAGCTGGAGCAGCACCTGGAGGCGCTGCGCCAGACGGAGAAGGGGCTGACCGAGCCCGTGGCCCTGCCCGGGTGCCCCTCCGCCACCGCCCCCCTCTCCATGGACGCCATGGCCAACGCCAACTTCCCCGCGGTGGGCAAGGCGCAGATGGACCTGATGGTGAGCGCGCTCACCTGCGGCATGACGCGCGTGGCCTCGCTCCAGTGGTCCCACACCGTCGCGCCCCAGGTGTTCACCTGGTTGGGCGTGGGCGAGGCCCACCACGAGCTGTCGCACAAGGACGACTCCAACACCGCGGGGCTGGCGGCGCTCGTGAAGTGCGAGCGCTGGTTCGCCGAGCAGTTCGCCTACCTCCTGCAGTCCCTCAAGGACCGCCCGGACCTGGAGGGCGGGGGCAGCATGCTCGACTCCACCCTGGTGGTGTGGGCCAAGGAGCTCGGCGACAGCCGCATGCACGACTGCCGCTCGGTGCCCTTCCTCGTCGCTGGAGGTTCGCAGAGCCCCTTCCGCTTCGGACGCTACCTGCGCTTCAGCGGCGTCCCGCACCAGAAGCTGCTCACCTCGGTCTGTCACGCCATGGGCGCTCCGCTCGACACCTTCGGTGATGCCAACCGCTCCAACGGCCCGCTCGACGGGCTCGTCTGACAGCGTCCCTCCCCCTCTGACAGTCCCCCCCGCAATCAGGAGGCAGACCCGTGCTTCCCTCCCGGCAGCTTTCTGCCCTTGGCGCCCTCTTTTTCTCCGCGACCCTTCTCTCCGCCTGCACGACCGACTCCGGCTGCCCGGATGACCTGGAGTTCTTCCGCACCCGCGTGTGGGAGCCGGTGATGTCCGTGCAGTGCGTGGCCTGCCACAAGTCCGATGGCATGGCGGCGGGCACCCGCCTGGTGCTGCTGCCTCCGGGAGCGCCGGGGGCGGTGGAGGCCAACTTCATGACGGTGCGCGGGCTGGCGCGCGAGAAGGTCAACGGCCAATCCCTGCTCCTGCTCAAGCCCTCGGGCATGCACCCGAATGGGCACGGGGGCGGCACCGTCGTGGAGCAGGGCACCACGCGCTACGAGAACCTCCAGCAGCTCGCGGACCGCGTCAATGGCGTTGCCGGGGCCTGCGAGGCCTCCGCGGTGATGGCGTGTGAGCCGGGCAAGGCGGACCCCAACGCCCGGCGCCGGCTGCGCATGCTCACCCGCTTCGAGTACGACAACACGCTGCGCGACCTGCTCTACCTCGACTCGCAGTGGGGCCAGTCCCTGCCCGCGGAAGAGGTGGTGCACGGCTTCGACAACAGCGCGGACGAGCGCACGGTGGGCCAGCTGCTGACGGACAAGCTGCTCGCCGCCGCCGAGGAGGCCGCCGCGCAGGCCATGACGAATCTGTCCCGCCACGTCTCGTGCGCTCCGGGAGAGGCGTGCGCGAAGCAGTTCATCCAGGACTTCGGCCTGCGGGCCTTCCGCCGCCCGCTGACGGACGCGGAGAAGCTCCGCTACCAGTCGCTCTACACGGCCGTGGCGGCGGAGGAAGGGACGAACGGGTACACCGAGGGCATCAAGGCCATCATCACCGCCATGCTCCAGTCCCCCCACTTCCTCTACCGCACGGAGCTGGGCGAGCACATCGGCGACGGGAAGTACAAGCTGAACGACTACGAGGTGGCCTCGGAGCTGTCCTACCTCTTCTGGGGCTCCATGCCGGATGCGGAGCTGTTCGCCAAGGCGAAGGCAGGCATCCTGAGCAGCAAGCCGGAGCTGCTCCCCTCCGAGGCACGCCGGATGCTGGCGTCCGCGCGGAGCCGGCCCATGCTCGATCACTTCGTGAGCCAGTGGCTGGACCTGGGACACATCCACCAGGTGCAGAAGGACACCACCTTCACGGACTTCAGCCCGACCATCCGCGCCGCCATGAAGGCCGAGACGACGGAGCTGTTCGACTATGTCGTCCACGACAGCAGCGGCCGGCTCCCCGAGCTCTTCACCTCGGACTACACGTTCGCCACGGACGCGCTCGCCTCCTTCTACCGCCTGCCGTCGGGCCCGGTGACCACCTCGTCGGCGCCCGCCAGCGGCCTGCGCATGTGGGAGCTGAAGAGCTCGGGCCGCAGCGGCATCCTCACCCACGGCAGCATCCTGGCCAGCCAGGCCACGCCGCAGACCTCCTCGCCCATCCGCCGCGGCAAGCTCGTCCGCGAGCGCCTGCTGTGCCAGCCACTGCCTCCCCCGCCCCCGGGCCTCAGCGTGCAGCTGTCTCCGGTGAGCGACGGGCTTCCCAACCGGCAGCGCTTCCAGGAGCACTCCACCAGCGCGGCCTGCTCGTCCTGCCACCAGCTGATGGACCCCATCGGCTTCGGCTTCGAGCAGTTCGACAGCGTCGGCCGTTTCGCGCCCCAGCTGCCGAGCGGGCAGCCGGTGGATGCGAGCGGTGAGGTGCTCTCCTCGACGGCCACCAACGGCACCTTCACCGGCGTGGACGGGCTCCAGCAGAAGCTGGCGGACAGCCCGGACGTGCACGCCTGCTTCTCGCTGCAGTGGCTGCGCTTCGGCTATGGCGTCTCGGGGGAGAACGACTCCTGCGCCGCCGGCCAGCTCACGGAGAGCTTCCGCAAGCAGCAGCTGAGCATCCCGGAGCTGCTCATCTCCCTGACGCAGCTGCCGCGCTTCACCCAGCGCGTGGGCGAGTCCACGGGCCCGGCCACCCCGGGGACGGGCGGCGGGAGTGGCGGGGGTGGCGGTAGCGGTGGCGGCACGCCCTCCACTTCTGGCAATGCCCAGGTCTCCGTGTCCGTCCAGGACGACTGGGGGAGCGGTTACTGCCACAACGTCAGGGTGACGAACTCCGGGTCGGCCCCGCTCGTCTGGCGAGTGACGATCGAGATCGCGGGCAGGTTCAACCACGCCTGGAGCGCCCTCTACACCCACTCGGGCTCCCAGACCACCTTCAGCGGTCTGGATTGGAACGACGAGCTGGCCCCCGGGGAGAGCACCAGCTTCGGCTATTGCGCGACCCGGTAGAGCCAGCGCTTGAACCTCGCGCCTCCTGCCGATAGGGAGGCGCGAGCCTCATGTCCCTCCCGCGCCGCCCCTTGAAGCGAGGCCGTGTCCTCCTGATGTTGATCGCCCTCCTGCTCGCCACGGGCGTGGGGATGGGCCGGGCATGGTTGCGCGGAGAGGCGGCACGCAGCCGGGTGCTGGCCCGGGTGAAGCCCGCGTTGGAGTCCCGGCTGGGCCCGGTGCGCATCGGTGAGGACTTCCACATCGGGTGGACCGGCACGGTGACGATGGGGCCGGTGGAGATTCCAGGCACGCGGCCGGAAGGCCCTCCCGTGGTACGCGTCTCGCGTGTCACCGTGCACCTTCGACGGTGGGCCCTGCTGTCGGGCCACGTCGAGGCGAGCCGCGTGGTGCTCGCGGGCGTCCAGGTGGAGGCCGGGCCACAGGGGCAGGAGGTGCGGGCCCTCGTCGAGCGGGTGCGCGAGCTGCGTCAGAGCCGGCGTCCATCCCCTGCCTCGGAGGAGAGCGCTCCCCGTGAGCTGCCCGAGCTGGAGATGAAGGACGTGCGCCTGGCCTTCGAGCGCCATGGCCGCGTGGAATGGGGTCCGCTCTCGGCCCGGGTGAGGAGGACGGGCGAGGCGGAGGCATCCCGATGGGAGGCAACGGCCGAGCTGCCCGGCGGTGGCACCGCGGTGGTGTCCGTCCAGAACGGGGAGTCCGGCGTGTCGGGGACGCTGCGGGCACGGAGTATTCCGGCGGGCCCGTTGCTGTCGCTCGCGGAACTTCCCTGGCGCATGGAGGGGGGCACGCTGGAAGGAGAAGTGAGGGTGGACACCCAAGGCACCACCTTCTCCGGGGCGATGACGGGACTCACCGTGAGCAGTCCCCAGCTCGCTCCCGAGCCGGTGGGGCCCCTCTCCTTTTCGACCGAGGGCCGCGTGCGCTGGGAGCCGCGAAAGAAGCACGTGGAGCTCGAGTCCCTGCGGCTGGCCGTGGGCGAGCGGCGCGAAGCACGTGCCGAGGTGCGGGGTGAGGCCACCTGGAGCGGAGAGCCCCATTTCTCGGTGCAAGCGGAGCTGCAACCCGTCACCTTCGAACAGGCCATGGCCGCCCTGCCCGCGGCCCTGGTACCCGGCACCGAGCTGGCGCGGTTGGAGGGCCAGTTCCAGGCCTCCCTGGCGCTCTCGGGGCCCATTCTCCAGCGCCGGGACTGGGAGGTGAAGGCGAAGCTGGATCTGTCGGAGCTGAAGCAGTCGGCCCGAAAGGGGCCCCTCAGCTGGCTGCGCGAGCCCTTCGACTACCAGCCCCTGACGGCCGAGGGCCGCGGGCGGGCGCTGCACATCGGCCCGAGCAACCCCGACTACCTGCCATGGGCCGAGATTCCTCGTGTCCTGGTGCGCGCGGTGTTGCGCAGCGAGGACGCGGCCTTCTGGACACACCGGGGATTCGACTTCGACTCGCTGCGCGACATCCTGCTGGCCCCCGCGGATGACAAGGTGCGCGGCGGCTCCACCCTCACCCAGCAACTCGCCAAGAACCTCTTCCTGTCCCGGGAGAAGACCTACGCGCGCAAGGTGAAGGAAGCGTTCCTCACGCTGGGACTGGAGGCCTCGGTGCCCAAGGAGCGGCTGCTCGAGGTGTATCTCAACATCATCGAGTGGGGGCCCGGTCTCTACGGCATTGGTGAAGCGGCACGGCACTACTTCGGCAAGGACGCGCGAGAGCTGAGCATTCGCGAGGCGGCCTTCCTGGCCACCATCATCCCCAACCCGGTGCGCTACCACGTGTATTGCAGCCGAGGCACCCTCTCCGACATCTGGACGAAGCACGTGAACGAGTTGCTGGCGGTGCTGTACGAGGGAGGCGACCTCACGGAGACGGAGTACCAGGAGGCGCTCACCGCGCCGCTCGTCTTCACCGGCCACCCCGGCGCTCAGCCACCCGCTGACGAGGAGACGCCGATCCGCGCTATCGATCCCGGGCAGGACTGAAGCGCTGGCTCTACCCTGCCCCATTCCACTTCTCGCCGACGAGAAGCGGAATGCATCCGCCTCGTTTCACTTCTCGCCGACGAGAAGTGGAATCTCGAGGGTCTCCTATCTCGGACGCGCCCTCCGGGAGCCGGGACTCCCCTGGCACGTAAGCGCGCGAATACACAGGCACGGCTCCTTGGCCCTCTGGTTGCTTGATACCGCGCAGCCGCACTCTCGCGGTTCCACCTCATTGGGGGGAGCAATCATGGCACAGACGAACGGAAGCAATACCCTGCCCGAGCTGACGCTCGATCAGGTGCGGGACTCCATCCTCAGCTATCTGGAGCAGGGGAACGCCGGTCACTACAATATCGGCCAGCTCTACAACTACACCGTGGACAACAAGCTCGCGGAGAAGAACAAGTACGAGAACGCCCAGAGCTTCTTCAGCCAGCACATCAAGGCGCTCTCGCAGGCCACGCTGAGCCGGTATGGCGCCATCGCGCGCGAGTTCACCGAGGAGGCGTGCAAGAAGTACGGCGTGATGAACCTGACCACCCTGCTCACCTACGCGAAGGTGGCCAACATCCAGCCCACGAGTGGCGACCCGGGGGCCACGCCCATCGACGTCCCGCGGGAAGACGGGCGCGTGGTGCGGAAGCCTTTCTCGGACTGCACCATGGAGGACCTGAAGCTGGCCGTGAAGGGCAAGCGCCAGCCGTCCCGGGCCACCATGCCCGCCACGGACGCGGCCCGCGTCGAGTTCATGCGCGAGAGCCTCTCGCGGCATTTCGCCCAGAGCGCCCGCGTGCAGTTCAAGACGAACGTCAAGGGGGGCAAGACCTTCCTCACCATCCAGGGCGTGCCGCTGGAGGAGGTGGAGCGGCTCATGGAAGCGCTCCTGGATGGCCTCATGCCGCCCGTGCGCGCGGTGGGCTGAGCGGCACGGCCGCCCCATGTACGACGGTGGGCGAATCGAACGCCTAAGGTTCGACACCTCGCCGGGGGAATCCCACTCACGAGGGAGTCTCCCGGTTATCCTTGGCCCATGCCCAACAGCCTGCTGGTCGTCCATGTGCACGTCCACGTCAAGCCCGAGTCGGTCGACGCCTTCCGCGCGGCCACGCTGGCCAATGCGCGGGAGAGCGTGAAGGAGCCCGGCATCGCCCGCTTCGACGTCGTCCAGGACACCGAGGACCCGACGCGGTTCGTCCTGGTCGAGGCCTACAAGACGCCCCAGGCGCCCGCCGCCCACAAGGAGACGGCCCACTACCTGAAGTGGCGGGACACCGTGGCGCCCATGATGGCCGAGCCGCGCACCTCCCGGAAGTACGTCAACTGCTTCCCCGAGGACGCGGGGTGGTGAGATGGCGATGACGGGCTTCGAGTTCGCCACCGCCACGCGCATCGTCTTCGGAGCGGGCCGCCTGGCCGAGCTTCCCGAGGCGGTGAAGGCCCTGGGCGGGCACAAGGTGCTGCTCGTCACGGGCAGGAATCCCGCGCGCGCCGGGCCGCTGCGCGAGGGGCTGAGCCGGCTCGGCCTCTCCAGTGAGACATTCACGGTGGAGGGCGAGCCCACCGTGGAGCGGGTACGCGAGGGAACCGCCACCGCGCTCGCCGCGCGGTGCGACGCGGTGGTGGCTTTTGGCGGAGGCAGCGCCCTGGACGCGGGCAAGGCCATCGCCGCGCTGGCCGCCAACGGGGGAGACCCGCTCGACTATCTGGAAGTGGTGGGCCGGGGACAGGCGCTGACGAAGCCCTCCCTACCCCTGGTGGCCATTCCCACCACCGCGGGCACCGGCTCCGAGGTGACGCGCAACGCGGTGCTGGGTGTGAAGGACGCCCAGGTGAAGGCGAGCCTCCGCAGTCCCCTCATGCTGCCCCGCCTGGCGCTCGTGGATCCGGAGCTGCTGACGGGCGCGCCTCCCGCCGTCCTCGCCTCCAGCGGCCTGGACGCGCTCTCCCAGCTCCTCGAGCCCTTCCTCTCGGCCCGGTCCAACCCGCTCACCGACGCCCTGGCACGCGAGGGCATGGTCCGCTCGGCGCGCTCGCTGCGCCGCGCGGTGTTGGAGGGCCCCGACGCGGCGGCACGGGAGGACCTGGCGCTCGCGAGCCTCTTCGGCGGCCTGTGCCTGGCCAACGCGGGCCTGGGCGCGGTGCATGGCTTCGCCGCCCCCGTGGGGGGAATGTACGAGGCGCCCCATGGCGCGGTGTGCGCGGCGCTGCTCCCCGCCACGCTGGAGGTGAACCTGCGCGCACTGCGCTCCCGCGCTCCGTCACACCCGGCGCTTCCGCGTTTCCAGGAGGTCGCGGTGCTCCTCACCGGGCGTGCGGAGGCCCGGGCCGAGGAGGGCATCTCCTGGGTGAAGGAGCTGTGCCAGGCCCTGGGCGTGCCGGGCCTCGGGCGCTATGGTCTCACGGAGGCCGACGTGCCACGGCTCGTCACCCGGGCCAAGGCCGCCAGCAGCATGAAGGCCAACCCCCTGCCCCTCACGGACGAGGAGCTCACGGAGATTGCCGTCCGCTCCCGGTGAGCGCCCGCGAAGCCCATGGCCAACAGGATCAGCCGGATCACCTCCTACGTTGAAAAGCGCAAGCTCGGCTTCGGCGTCGCGCGCCTCATCATGATGAGCGGGGTAAACGTCCGCAGCATCGGTCCGAATGATCCGGACCCACCGGACGCCCTGCGGCGGCTGGAGCAGGCACTGCCCCAATTGCTGTCGGCCCAGGAGCTGAGCGAGCTCCAGCAGCTCCTCTCGGAGGCATGAAGATGACGGTCTCAATCGGAGTCGGAATCGGAGATGCCGTGGATGCGGAGAAGGCCGTCCAGGCCGCGGTGGAGCAGGCGCGCGCCCAGCTCGGAGGCGCCACCGCCCAGGCGGCCTACATCACCGCGACGGTGGACTACGAGGCCGCACGCGTCCACACCGCCTTCCGGGAGGCGCTGTCCGGAGTCCCGCTGCATGGGGTGACCACGTCGCTGGGCGTGCTCACGCCCACCGGTGTCCGCAACGAGGGCCACGGCGCGGTGGCGGTGATGCTGGTGGGCGGCGAACCGGGAACGGCCTTCGTGGCTTCCTCCACGGAGGCGGACGGGCGGCGGGCCGGAGAGGCCGCGGCGCGGGAGCTGGTGCGCAAGGCGGGAGGCAGGATACCGAGGATGATCCTCTTCAACGCCTCGCCCGGTGGGGAGGAGGCGATGCTGGAGGGCATCGCGAGCGTGTGCCCGGACGTGCCGTGCCAGGGAGGCAGCGCCGCGGATCATGCCATCGCCGGACAGTGGAGCGTCTTCACGCACGCGGGCCCGGTCCCCACGGGGGTGTCGCTGCTGGGCCTCTTCGGCGAGGTGCGGGTGGGGACGGCGCTGTGCACGCCCTATACCCCCACGGGCGCCGTGGCCCGGGCCACGGGAGCCGAGGGCCGCACCCTGCTGACGCTGGATGGCCAGCCCGCCGCCCAGGTGCTGGGGCGCTGGATGGAAGGCGCCATCGATGACCAGGTGCGCTCGGGCGGCAACATCCTGGCCCAGACGGCGCTGCGGCCCATCGCCGTCCGCCGCCAAGTGAGCCAGCGGGACCACTACGTGACGGTGCACCCGGCCCACGTCCACGCGGACCGGGGCACGGTGGACGTCTTCGCCCGCATCGAGCCCCGGGACGAGGTGTGTCTGATGACCGGGACCGCCGAGGGCCTGGTGAACGAGGTGGCCCACCTCATCGACCAGGCGCTGGCCCAAGGCGGCCTGACGACGCGGGACGTGAAGGGCGCGGCGCTCATCTTCTGCGCCGGGTGCGCGGGTGCCCTGGGGCCGCGCGTGGACGAAGGCCTGCGGACGTTCTCGCGGCTGCTGCCGGGCGTTCCCCTGCTGGGCCTGTGCACCTTCGGCGAGCAGGGCTACATCCCGGGCCTGGGCAACGTGCACCAGGACTTGTCGCTCAGCCTGACGCTGTTCGCCAACGGGCGGCCCTGAGCCCCCGTCGAGCGTGCTCCGGCCCGCGAGTCAAGGGGGCCCACAGGTCCGCTGGAGGCACCCGAATTCGAGGACTCCGTAAACCTCCGTTCCGGGTGCCACACGGCCCGTCACATGGGTGCACTGCTCGTTGCATACCCAGCAAGCCGGGAGCCATCCGCGCTATACCTGCGCCGTTCCCTCCGCCCGCGGGCGGGTGACAGGAGCGCGTCGCAACTCATGGCCCGTTGGTCTTCCGTGCAGTCCCTGCTGACGCTGGTGGTGCTCGCCACCAGTGCCTGTGTCTGGACTCCTCCCGAGGAGCCCGAGGCGCCTCCTCAGCAGAAGAAGGTGCCCGCCCCGCCGGAGCCCACGGCCTGCATGACGGCGCCCATCGTGACGAACGGGAGCCGCAACCGGATGCGGGTGGCGCTCACCTTCGACGCCTGCTCCACGCGCCACAACGAGTATGACGAGCGCGTCATCCGCACCCTGTTGGAGACGGGAACGCCGGCCACCCTCTTCATCGGCGGCGGGTGGGCCCTGGCCAACCCGCGGCGCCTCGAGGAGCTCGCGCAGTACCCGGGCTTCGAGTTCGGCAACCACACCTTCTCCCATCCGCACATGCCCGAGGTGAAGGAGGACCAGAAGGTGCTGGAGGAGCTGCAGCGCACGCAGCAGGTCGTCTATGACCTGACGGGCCGCATCCCCAAGTACTTCCGTCCGCCCTTCGGCGAGGTGGACCGGCGGGTCGCCTGGCTCGCGTCCCAGGCGTCGCTCGTCACCCTCAACTACGATCTGCCCTCGGGAGATCCGGACACCACCATCACCGCGAAGCGGCTGACGGACTGGGTGGTGCGCAAGGCGAGCCCTGGCGGCATCGTGGTGCTGCACATGAACCACAAGCGCTTCGCCACCGCCACGGCGCTGCCGGACATCATCAAGGGGCTGCGCAAGCGGGGCTTCGAGCTCGTCACCGTGGGCACGCTGCTCGAGGACCACACGTGGCCCACGTGCCAGCCCACCGAGCAGCCCGAGCTGCCTCCCGCGGTGGCGGAAGTCATCCCCTGACGCGTGGCTTCCAGAAGACGAGCTCGGTGACGCCCGGGACGGCGAAGCCCGGGAGCTGGCCCACCTGACGGTACCCGTGCCGCTGGTAGAAGCGCTGCGCGCCCTCGTTGAAGTCCGAGGTGAGCAGGAAGTAGCCCCCGGACGGCTCTCCACACCCGGCCTCGTACGCGGCGAGCAGTTGCGCGCCGAGGCCCGAGCCATGCCGATCCTCCCGGATGGCGAGCGTCCGCAGGTAGGCCCCCGTCCCGAAGGTGCCCCGGGTGAGGAACCAGCAGACCCCCACCGGGCCGCTCTCGTCGGTGGCCATGAGCAGGCCCTCGCCCCGCTCCAGCGCGCCCCGGAAGCGGGCCGCCAGGGCCGGCGCCTCCAGGCCATAGGCCTTGAAGAGGGGAAGCGGCGCCAGCGCGGCGGCCAGTGCCGGAAGGTCCTCTGGAGTCGCGGGGCGGATGACTGCGGGCATCGGGTCCTCTCGGGTTGCGGGGCCCCGGGAGATTGGACCGGAGCGCCGTGTCACACAACAGGACTCGGGCTCAACCGGTGGCGAGCGCCGCCGCGAGCCAGGGGAGCACCTCGCCCGCCCGGGCCTCCACCCGCACGTCCACCAACTCCCCCCCGCGGCACTCGCCCATGTTGATGAGGCCCATGGGCATGTGGCGATCCGCGGCGCGCTGGAGGAAGCGGAAACCCGAGTAGATGGCCAGGGAGGAGCCCACCACCAACAGCGCGTCCCCCTCCTCGAGCAGCGCGAACGCCGACTCCACGGTGGGCGGAGGGACGTTGTCCCCGAAGAAGACCACGTCCGGCTTCAGCGTCCCGCCGCACCGGGTGCACACGGCCACCTGGAAGTCCCGCACCGCCTCGACGGGCAGCTCGGCGTCTCCGTCCGGCCGCAGCTCGGCGGTCCGCTCCGCGAAGCCGGGGTTGAGGGCCAGCAGACGCTCCTGCAACTCCACCCGGGGCTCGAGGGCCTCACAGTCCAGACACCGCACCCGCGCGAGCGCCCCGTGGAGCTCGATGACGCGCTGGCTGCCCGCCACATGGTGCAGCCGGTCCACGTTCTGGGTGATGAGGCCCAGCACATGGCCGTCCCGCTCCAGGGCGGCGAGTGCCTGGTGCGCCGCGTTGGGCCGGGCCGACGAGAAGCGCGGCCAGCCGAGCAGGCTCCGGGCCCAGTAGCGCGTGCGCACCTCGGGTTTGGTGAGGAACTCGCGATGTTGGATGGGGTTGCGGGCCCGGGCGCGTGTGCCGGGCCCCCGGTAGTCCGGGATGCCCGACTCGGTGCTGCACCCGGCACCGGTGAGCACCACGAGCCGGCGGCCCCGCAGCAGCGTGGCCAGGGCGTCCAGGTCCCCGGTGGCGGGAGACGGTTGTTCCAGGGGGGCGGTCATTCGGGGTGAATCTATAACGCCCCTTCCTCGCGCTCGCCGGACCACCGCCGGGGGAGCGGGCGTCCGGGCCACCTCCGGCTCCTCCGGCTCCTCCTCCAGCACCCCGTGCTCCGGCGGCCGGACGAGGTACGGCAGGCTGCGAGAAGGGAGTCTGTTCGCTAGCGGCCATGGGAGGCCGTCTTTCTCACGGGCTCCTTCCTGATTCGAGTCACTTCCGGGGCCAGCTTGTCCGGAAGCCGCCAGCTCACCTCTGGTGGACAGCCTGTTTCCCCCGGCGTGCTGGCATCATGAGACACATGAGGAAGGTGCTCTGGTTCGCCGGTTACGTCTGGGCACTCCCAGTGACGATACTGGGCCTGATGCTCGCCATGCTCTTCACCCGCCTCGAGTCGGTGGACGAGGAGGGCATCCTCCACTTCGTCGTCCAACCGGGCGGGCCGCTCGACTGGTCCATGCGCCGCTTCCACATCGCCGCCTTCACCCTCGGCGCCGTGGTCACCTATTCCGGCGCGGACGGCCCCCGGCAGATCCGCCTGGTGCGCCACGAGCGCGCGCACGTCATGCAGACCCTCGTCCTCGGTCCGCTGTTCCTGCCCCTCTACGGGCTCGCCTCGCTCTGGCAGCTCGCGCGTGGCGGCCACCCGTACCGCGACAACTGGTTCGAGGTCCGCGCCCGCGCGGCGGAAATCCCGGGCTACCGCACGCTGCGGCTCGTGCGCTAGCACCCCGCCTCGTGTGCCAGAATGGACGGGTCATGACCGCTCAGCCCGCCATTCGCGGCTTCATGGCCAGGATGATCCTCGACGTAACCAGGGACCTGCCGGCCGAGAAGCAACGCAAGGTGTTGTCGCTCGTCCCGGAGGCGTTGCTCCCCCTCATCGAGTCCACCCCGCGGCTGGGCTGGGTTCCCCTCGAGCAGAACATGCGGTTGTCGGATGCCCTCCACCAGGTGCTGGGAGACCCGGGCTACCGTCATTTCTTCGCGGGCCTCGCGGACCGCATGATGACCTACCCGCTGCTGCAGTCCTTCTTCGACGGGGCGGTGCGGCTCTTCGGGATGACGCCCCAGTCGATGCTGAAGTGGACCGCCTATGCCTGGGAGCAGGCCTTCCGTGACTGCGGGAGGCTCGTGTACCAGCCGCGCCGCGAGGCGGTGAACGACGGCAGCGCCGAGATGGTGCTGGAGGGCTTTCCCCCCGCGCTGCTGCAATCGGGCACCTTCGTGCAGGCGCTCCTGGGGACGTTCGACATGTACCTGCGGCGCGTCTCCAAACAGGGCCAGGTGGACATCCTCCACCTCGACCTGAAGCAGGGCCGCGTGGTGTACGCCATCTCCTGGCAGTAGCGGGGTGGACGCGGCGTCCAGTGGTGAATGGATGACAGTCTGGCCGCGGCACAACGCGTCACGCAGAGGATGACGCGGGCTGTCATTGATTGACGCCTCAGGCAATACAGCGCCCCCGCGCGAATTCGTCTCCAGCAGTTCGAATCAGACACACTTTCTGTTATATCCGTGATGCCGGCCAATAAGCCGTGCTCCTGTTTCACCCCCAATTCACGATTCCTGGAGTCTGCATGTTCTCTCGTCTCAACGGGCAGGGTGTGTCCCTCGCCGTGACGCTCACGGCCAGCCTCGTGCTGGGCGGCGACGCGCTCGCCAGCACCATCAACCAGAACACGTCGTGGACCATCAACCGTGGCGCTGCCTCGACGTACCGCGTCGTGGCCTACGGTGACTCCATCTTCGCCGGCTACAACGGTGGCCTCTTCAGCGTGGCCAAGCGCGCGGCGCCCGCCGTCGAGGGCGAGTACCTGGCGCAGAGCTTCGGCTCCAACATCGAGGTGGTCCGCCGCACCAAGTCCGGCGCCAGGGCCGACGACATCTACAACAACAAGATCGTCGCCGAGCGCTCGTACATGCAGACGAGCAACACCCGCGTGGTGATGTTCGAGATGTGCGGCAACGACTACCTGCAGGCGCGCTCTGCCTTCACGGACCAGACGGGCACCTGCAGCTACGCCGGCCTGGACACGGCGCTGGCCAACTGCACCACGTACACGGAGAGGGCCATGCAGGCCATCAACACGTACGCGACGGCGGCCAAGGCCAAGATTGTCATGAACATCTACTATCCGGGCTACGACGCGGACAACGTGCTCACCAACTGCACGGACTCCGCCACCGGCACCCGCATCAACAAGCGCGCCAAGTTCCTGCCCTACCTGGCCAAGAGCAACTGGCGCACCTGCAACCTGGCGGCCCAGTACGGCTTCCAGTGCGCGGACGCGTTCGCCGATTACATGGGCGCGGACTACGACTCCAACGGTGACGGGCAGATCGACCGCGACGCCCTGCGCTACGTCCAGGGCGAGAGCGAGGCCGCCTACGTGGCCCGCATCACCGGCACGCTGGCCGGCACGCTGCGCGACGCCAACACGCACTTCGTGAGCTCGAGCACCAGCTACGACTACATCCAGTCGGACAACACGCACCCGACCTTCTACGGCGGCACGATGAGCACGGGCTCGACCACGAGCGCCCCGACGTTCACCGACGCGCAGGTGGTGGGCGGCAAGAACCCCGAGTGGAACAAGTCGGGCCACGAGCGCGCGGGCTGGCTCATGTCCCTGATCGACCCGGCCGCTCCGTAGTCCCCCGGAAGTCCCCGGGCGGGGAGTCCCCTCCCCGCCTGGCCTCCCCGCCCTCTCCCCACCGGGAGGGGGCCGGGTGGAGGCCCCGCCTCCCCTGCCCCGCGCGTGGACCATGCGCTCCCGGCGGTGACGGGTTAGGGTGCGCGGCATGAATCGGATGCTGGAGCTTCGGACGCGCTGGACCCTCGTCACCGGTGCCTCTTCCGGACTGGGCGAGGAGATGGCCCGTTCCATCGCGAGGGATCAGGGCGGCAACGTGGTGGTGGTGGCGCGGCGGCGCGAGCGGCTGGAGGCGCTGTGCGAGGAGCTGCGCTCGCGCTACGGCGTGCAGGCCACCTTCATCGTGGCCGACCTGTGCCGGCCCGAGGACGTGGAGCGCGTCTTCACCGAGGCCACGCGCGAGCGGGACATCCACGGCGTCATCCTCAACGCCGGCGTGGCGTACTGGGGAGATGCGCTGAAGCTGGAGTGGAGCGAGTTCCAGTCCATGCTGAACACCAACGTCACCAGCGTGGTGCGCCTCTCCACCCTCTTCGCGCGCTACCTCGTCGAGCGGGGAATCCAGGGCGGGATGATGTTCGTCTCCAGCGTGGCGGGCTTCATCCCGGTGCCGTACCAGGCGGCCTACAGCGGCACCAAGGCCTTCATCACCAGCTATGGCCAGGCGCTGACGCAGGAGCTGCGGCCCCAGGGCGTGTCCGTCACCGTCTTCGCTCCCGGCGGCATCTCCACGGAGATGCTCGACAGGACGGGGCTGTCCAACCGCTTCAAGTCGGGCGACCTGGGGATGATGAGCGCCGCGGACTGTGCCGCGCACGCGGTGCGGTCCTTCATCCACCGCAAGGAGCTCTACGTCCCCGGGCTGCTCAACCAGACGCTGACGCTGGCCGCGAGGCTGCTCCCGCGCGGCTTCCTGGCCCAGCGCACCGCCGCCATGTACCGGCCGGAGCGCTGACCGGGCGCCTCACACGTGGCGGGGCCGGCGCCAGAAGGGCGGGCGCCAGGGGGCGCGCTTCTCGAGCTGCTCCGCCACGTCTCCCTTCAGGGGCAGCCCGAGGCGCTCGCGCCGCAGGAGGAGCAGCTCGCGGATGACGATCTGACAGGTGCCCACGATGGGGACCGCCAGGAAGGTGCCGAGCACCCCGGCCAGCTCGGCGAAGAGGATGATGCCGAGCAGCGTCACCAGGGGGTTGAGCTCCACGGTGCGCTTGTAGATGACGGGCGCCAGCACGTGGTTCTCGAACTGCTGGTAGAGGACGACGTAGATGCCCACCGCCAGGAAGTCCCAGAACCCGCCCGAGGCGTACGCCACCAGCGCGAGCACGATGCCGGCGGCGGTGGCGCCCAGCAGGGGGATGAGGCTGCCCAGGCCGGAGAGGATTCCGAGCGGCAGGAAGAAGGGCACGCCGAGGACGGCCAGGAAGAGGGTGGCGCAGACGGCGTTCACCCCGCCGATGAGGGCCAGCCCGCTCAGGTAGCCCCCCACGGCCTGGTACACCTTGTCCAGCACCCGCTCGTAGCGCTGGCGGTGGGCCGGGAGGGACTCGGCGAGCACGCCGCGCACCACCCGGCCGCCGTAGAGCAGCATGAAGACGACGAGGAAGAGCACGGTGACGAAGGCGCCCACGCCGGCCATCAGCCCTCGAAGCACGCGCAGCGCCGGGTCCACGGCCCGCTGGACGAGCCCGGAGTCGCTTCCGCCGAGCGCCCCCAGCCGCTGCTCCAGCCCCATCCGCGCGTCGAGCCACTGGAAGACCCGCGTCTGGTGCATGCGCTCGTTGAGCTCCGGCAGGCGCTCTATCAACTCCCGCACCTGCGCCACGGTGGCGGGGATGATGAGGAACCCCACCCCCACGAGCGTGCCGAGCACGAGCAGCATCACCATGGCGATGGCCAGGGGCCGCTTCAGACCCCACTGCTGCAACCCATGCACCCCATGGTTGAAGGCCACCGCCAGGAGCATGGCCGTCACGGTGAGCGTGAGGGTGACGATGCCGTGGATGAACAGGTAGAGGGCGGCCAGCACCCCCACCACGGTGCCGCAGATGGTGAGCACCGTCTTCACCGTCACCTGCGAGCGAGGCACCACCACCGGCTCCCGGTCGTTCACGGGCTCGACGGGTGGACGGATGGGCCTCTCTGTTTCCACGTTCAACCCTCCCTGGCGGCTGGAGCCTCCAGGAAAGCTGGGGCTCCGCTGGCCGGAGCGGCAACGCCCCCTCCATGAAGGAAGCCAGACGCCCGCCCGCCCGGCTCCCCGGCACATTTCGAGCCAAACGAGAGCACCCGGATAGAATGCCCGGGCCCATGCGCGCCAATCGATGGACCGATGACCTCCTCGACGGCTTCCGCACGCGGGGAGACCCGCTCGCCGACGAGACCGTGAAGAACCTGTTCCAGCAAGGACAGGTGGAGACCGCCAACGCCCTGCTCAAGCAGCTCATCCGCAATGATCAGCTCGTCCCCGGCGAGCTCCCGGAGATGCTCCGCGAGTACCTGCTGCGCACGGAGCAACTGCCGGACTGGGCGGACCCGGCGCTGGTGCGTCACGGCGAGGCGCTGTTCGGCCGGTACGGGCCGCAGGCCGTCGTCTCCCTCTTCTGCGGGGCCCTGCCGGCCAGCTACGCGGCGGCCAAGGGCGTCCAGGTCATCCACCTCACCGCCCGGCTGGTGACGGATCCCTTCCGCCGCATCATGGAGACGGCGCAGATGCTGATCGACGTGCTGGCGCCGGACGGGCTGGCCCCGGGCGGCAGCGGCATCCGCAGCGCCCAGAAGGTGCGCCTGATGCACGCGGCGGTGCGCCACCTCCTCCTGGAGAGCGGGCAGTGGAACCCCGCGTGGGGCTACCCCATCAACCAGGAGGACATGGCGGGCACCCTCGTCGATTTCTCGTACGCCGTCATCGTGGGCCTCGAGAAGCTGGGCTGCACGCTGTCCCGGGAGGAGCAGAACGCCTACCTCCACTGCTGGAAGGTGGTGGGGCACCTGATGGGGTTGGAGACGGTCGCGCTGCCGGAGGACATCGAGGACTGCGCGGCGCTCGCCGAGGCCGTCCAGCGGCGTCACTTCCGCGCCAGCCCCGAGGGGCAGGAGATGACGCGCGCGCTCATCCAGATGGCCGAGCACGTCACGCCGGGCAACCTCTTCGATGGGATGGCGGCCTCGCTCATCCGCCACATCCTCGGCGAGGAGGTCGCCGACATGCTGAAGGTGCCGCCCGCGGACTGGACCCGCTACCTGATTGGCCCGCTGGCCATGCTGGGCAGGGCCTCGGACGAGCTGGGAGACCACTCGCGGGTGGTGGCGCGGCTGTCGGAGGTGTTCGGCCGCAAGCTGGTGGAAGGCATGGTGTGGATGAACCGCGGCGCCGGACGGCCCCCCTTCCGCATCCCCAGCACGCTGCGCGAGTCCTGGAACGTGCAGGGCCGCTAGGCGCGGTAGCCGCGCGCCCACCGTCCAGGCCGCGCGCAAGCTCGTGCTCAACGAGCACTGAGCCGGGCCGGCTTCCCCCCCCACCTCCGCGCACGCACCCCGGGCGAGGACCCGGACGGGAAACGTGTGTCCGGAGTACAAATGCAACTTGATTACTTCTGCCCGCAGATGCACATTGATACCGCTTTGACGGGAAAGCCCGGAAGCACTGGCGCCTCACGGATGGCGCATGCGGGAGACTCGCGGTGGCGCGAACGGTGTGGAGCATGGGAATCGGAGGGCTGGTGCTGGCGCTGCTCGCGGCGGCCTGGCTGAGCCGCCCGGTGGAGCTGCCCCGGGCCAGCCCCCCGCTGGCCGGCGCGGAGGCGCTCGGCGCACGAGCCCCGTCCCCCGCGCCGGCGCCCGAGGCCGTCCCAGCGGCCGCCGCCGAGCCGCTCGCGCCTCCCACGGGGGTGTCCGCACTCGCGCCCAGCCAGTCCGCCCCGGTGGTGCCCGGCGCGGCTCCGAGGCCCTGGCCCGTGTCCCCGCGCGCCCACCGCACGCTGCCGGAGCAGCACCTGCGCGTCGTGCGTGCGCTGCGCGCCGGCTACGCCACGCCCCTGGCGCGCCGGGACGCGGTGCTCGCCGAGCTCCACGCGTCCGGGGAGAGCCAGGAGCCGTGGACTCGCGGGGCCCGCGTGGCGCTGGACACCTGGCGCACCACCATTGAAGCGAACGTGCTGCCCGTACAGGCCGAGCCGCCACGCTGCTACGCCGCCGGCTGCGTGGCGCGCGTCACCTTCCCGGACGCGGCCTCCCATGAGGAGGCGCGGCAGCGGGTGCCCGGCCTGAAGCTCGGGGACGTGGGGCGGCACCTGCAACTGCCTCCCGAGCACCTGCCTTCCGGCGAGGTCGTCGTGTCCTGGGCGGTGCTCTCCCCGGCGCGCCCCTGAAGCCGCCTTCCCCCAGTGTCAACCCAGCAGTCCCCTACCCCCAAGAGGAGTCACACCATGAAGAACCTGTTCCACAAGAGCCTGCTGGCCTCCGGCGTCGCGCTGCTGCTCACCGGCTGCGGCAGCACCACCGAGGCCGAGCCCCAGCCGTCCCTGGAGGAGCGCCAGCAGTCCCTGGCCGTCTGCGCGGAGCCCGAGGCCAAGGAGATCCTCGAGGTGGCCGGGCACGCGTGCGTGCACGGTGACTTCGGTCCCTTCGAGGCCGTGACGGCCGCTCCGCTGGGCACCTACCCGTTCGTGGACGTGAGCGTGCCGCACATCGCCTACAACATCACCCTGCCGGCCAACGCCTCCGTGGGTGGCTGGGGCGGCGCCGTCAACTTCATGCCCGAGGAGACGGGCGAGTTCGTCTTCCTGGGGTCGACCGCGCCCCACCTGCGCATCTTCAACGGCACCACCGAGGTGCCGGTCGAGTGCGCCATGGCGGTTCCCCAGACGGTGTGCTCCAGCCTGCGCGTCGCCGCCGTGGCCGCGCTCGAGGCCGGCGTGGAGTACCGCCTGGAGTTCACGACCCACAAGGCGCACTACGCCCAGGGCACCCTCGTCATCGAGGAGCTGGCCCACGACGCGCACGTGCAGTAGCCGCCGCCTGTCTACCCACGGCAATCCCCATTCCCCCAAGAGGAGTCCCACCATGAAGAACCTGTTCCAGAAGAGCCTGCTGGCCTCCGGCCTCGCGCTGCTGCTCACCGGCTGCGGCAACACCACCGAGGCCGAGCCCCAGCCGTCCTCGCTGGAGGAGCGGCAGGACACGCTGCTCGCGGCCTGTCCGGAGCCCGAGGCCACGGAGCTGATTGAAGTCGCCGAGCACGCGTGCGTGCACGGGGACTTCGGGCCCTTCCAGGCCGTGTCCGCCGCGCCGCTGGGCACCTATCCGTTCGTGGACGTCAGCGTGCCGCACATCGCCTACACCATCACCCTGCCGGCCAACGCCTCCGCCGGTGGCTGGGGCGGCGCGGTCACCTTCCTGCCCGAGGAGTCCGGCGAGTATGCCTTCCTCCTGTCGCGCCAGCGCGGCCTGCGCATCTTCAACGGCACCACCGAGGTGGCGCGGGAGTGCCGCGTCCAGGTGCCCGAGGAGGCGTGCGGCAGCCTGCGCACCGCCGTCGTGGCGGAGCTCGAGGCCGGTGTGGAGTACCGCCTGGAGTTCAAGGCCCGCGCGGAGCGCAACTCCCAGTTCACCCTCGTCATCGAGGAAGCGGCGCACGAGGACGCGGAATAACCCCCCGCGTCCGTGCTGATGTATCCCTGTTGCATTTTCCACCGGGATACGGCAAGGAATCGGCATGCGTCCTCTCCGCCGATTCCTCGCCCTGGCCGCCAGCGCGGCGGTGCTCGCCGCCTGCGGCCGTCCCCCCGAGCCGGACCCCGGGACTCCCGACGAGCAGCCCCAGGAGCAGACGGACCCGTGCGCGCCCAACGGCCACATCCACCGGGAGCCCACGGGGGACTGGTGCCATTGCGACCGCGGCCACATGGCGTCCGAGCAGGACCTGTCGTGCCTGCCGGACCCCGACTACGTGCCGAGGGACGGCTTCGACTTCGGCGACAACGGAGAGCATGCGTGCTGGCACGTCGGCAATGGCCCCTTCGCCACGGTGACGGCGGCGGTGGACCGGCTGCCCCGCGTGGACTCCTTCCACACGCACTACACGGTGAAGCTGCGCCCCGAGGGCGGGCAGTACGTGGGCACCTTCACCTTCAAGGCCTACGCCACCGGTGACTTCATCGCCTACCTGAGCGACGCGAGCGTCCCCCTGGCCGTGCGCGAGGGCACGAAGGTGCTCGAGGTGGCCGCCACCTCCCCCATCCCCGAGGCGCTGCGCGACGGCGTGTGCCAGGGAGGCCTGGTGCACATGGTGGGCTACGAGCTGACGGACAAGGTCCAGTACACCGTCACGTTCGGCCCCACGCCCCTGCCCGAGCTGGGCCTCGTCATCGAGCACCTGCCGTAAAAACACCGCGACAACAGTTGCAACATAGTTGCGTTTACGTCATCAGTGCGGGTGCCGGGGAGCACGTGGTGCTGGCGCATGGCGCCGCGCCGCTCCCGGTTCACACGGAAAGGGTTCAACCATGAAGATGACGATGCGGAACGTCTGTGGTGCGCTCGTGGGCCTGTCGCTGGCGGCCTGTGGCCCGGCGCTCGAGGAGGAGCAGCTCCCCTCGGAGCAGGAGGCCCCGCTGGAGGCCGGCTGCACGGCGCTGGGCTCCAGCATCACCTCGCACTCCTGCACGCACTCGAACAACGCGGCGGACCACATCGCGGTGACGGCGACGAGCGGCCTCACCGCGAGCACCCCCAGCATCAACACCGCGCACAAGCAGTACAACGTGACGCTGCCGGCCGGCGCCACGGGCACGGTGAAGTTCCGTCCGGCCACCGCGGGCTCCTGGGCCTTCTACCGGACGCAGGGCAACACCCTCACCGTGAAGAATGGCGCCACCCCGCTGAGCCCGGCGCTCACCCACAGCGTGTCCGTCTCGGGCTGCGGGCTGGTGACGGTGGACGTGTATGACCTGGCCAGCACCACCACGGACTACCAGGTGGACCTGGGCACGGCCTCGGGCAACCTGGTGGGCGTGCTGGCCGAGCGCGTCGAGGACTACCGGATCCGCTACTACCAGGACGCGGACAACGACGCCTGGGGCAACAGCAGCGTCTCCGTGCTCACCGCGTGCGTGCCGCCGTCCGGCTACATCACCCAGCGTTTCGACTGCAACGACGCCAACGCCAGCATCAACCCCTCGGCCACGGAGATCCTCGGCAACAGCGTGGACGAGAACTGCAACGGCTCGCTGACGAACTAGTCCCCTGCCGACCGAAGCGGGCGTGAGCCCGTGAGCCGGGGCGGTCCCCTCTCCGGGGCCGCCCCGGTGCCATGTCCACCCCCACGCGAGAGGAACCCCGAACGATGCGACCCATCCCTGGCACCGCCCTGCTCACCGCCTGCGCCCTGGCCCTGACGGCCTGCAACGACGAGCCCCCCCCGCCGCCCGCTCCGGGAGCGGACACCCGGGCCCCCACGGTGACGGCCACCTCCCCCGCCGAGCGCGCGGAGGCCGTGCTCCCCGGCGCCACCACCGAGGTGTCCATCACCTTCAGCGAGCCCATGAAGCCGGACACCGGGACGCTGGTGCCCTCGAGCGGGCTGAAGCTCGGCGCCCCCACCTGGACGGGCAACACGCTGAAGGTGCCCGTCACCGGGCTCGGCCATGACGATGCGCACTCGCTGGAGTTGAAGGGCTTCCAGGACGTGGCCGGCAACGCGCTGGACGGCACGGCGCTGCTGGGCGACGGCAAGCTGGACTTCCACACCGGCTCGGACCGGCCCCGCGCGGCCGTCGCGTCGGCCAGCGTGGCCGAGGGCGCCCAGGGCGTCTACCCGGTGGAGATGTACTACGACGCCGAGGCGAGCCGCCCGGGCGCGTACTTCCGCAAGGTGCTCTCCGTGACGTTCACCGAGGCCATGGAGCCGGCCTTCAACCAGGTGACGCTGGTGAACCGCACCGACACCACGCTCGCGCCGCGCCCGCTGACGGGCCAGTGGTCGCCGGACGGCCTCACGCTCACGCTCACCCTCACGGCGCCCGAGGAAGGGGGGCCTCCGCTGGAGGAGGAGTCCACGTACGCGCTGGACCTGAGCGCGCTGCGGAGCGCCGCCGCCGGCAACCGGCTGGAGGCCAGCACCTTCCTGGGTGACGGCAAGCTGGACTTCACCACGGGCAAGCGCAACGGCGACCTCGAGCACGCCTGCGCCCACTCGCTCGTGAGCACCGCGGAGTCCCTCGCGGCCGCGGCCAAGATGCCGCCGTTCGGCTTCCCGCCGCCGACGGACGTGGGCCACACGCGCTACCGGTTGACGCTCCCCGAGGCGGACGCGGGCTCCCACGTGGGCTACACGGAGCTCGTCTCCAAGCCGGACCAGGACGAGCGCATCGTGCTGTTCCTGAACCAGGATGTCCCGGTGGGCGTCTGGGACGAGCTGGACGCGGTGGACGTGCCCGTGGAGGTGAGCCCCACCGCCGCGGTGTGCCCCGGCATCACCCACCAGGCCCGCTTCACCGTCACGCAGGGAGACCGGTTCTACTACCTGCGCTTCGGCGCCACCTCCAGCGCGGCGCTCGAGTTCATCCTCGAGCGCTACGCGAAGTAGCGCTCACTCCCAGGCGGCGGTGAAGGCGGTGTGCCGCCGCACGTTGACGAGCAGCGCGCGGTGCACCTGGCTCTCCGGGGGCACCGCCACCGCCGCGCCTCCGGGTGGCACCTCCAGGCGCTCGAAGAGCGTGCCCTCGAACCAGCGGTGTGGCTGGAGCTCCACGACGAACAGGCCCTCGTCGTCCAGCTCCACCTCGATGGGGACGAACTCCACGCGCTGCAGCTCCACCGGTGGGGGGAAGTCCAGGGCGGCGCGGAAGGCCAGGGTGCGCCCGTCGCGCGAGGCCGTACCCTCCAGCACCACCGAGCGTCCCTCGAGCGGCGCCGCCTCCGCGCCCAGCGCACGGGACGGAGGCTGGAGCAGCAGCGAGAAGGAGCGCGCCATGCCGGCGATGCCCGGTGAGCGTCCGAGCACCCGCGTCTCGCCCCCCTCGCCCAGCAGATCGAACACCACCTCACGGTCCCACTCGCCCAGCACCCGGCCGCCCGCGAAGAAGGAGTCATGCGCGTGGGCGGTGGGCACGAGGACGTCGCTCACGCGGCGCCACCACCGTGTTGTGGAGCCGGCCTGAAGGGGCGAGGGATTCTCGAAGAGGTAGATGGGGCCGAGCACCATGCGCGCGGAGGTGAGGGCCACGCGCCAGCCGGTGTCGGTGGTGAAGTGGCCCGGCTGCGTTTCGCCGGGGGCGAGGGCGGTGCGCAGGCCCATGCGGAAGACGATGGCGCGGCCGCCCGTGCCGGACAGCCCGCAGGCGGAGCCACCGCCGAGCAGCGCGGTACCGAGCAGGGTGGTGAAGGCGCGGCGGGTGGTGCGGAAGAGAGGGCTCATGGAGTCTCCTCGTCCTGGAGGTCCAGGTAGAGGGTGAAGGTGGCGCGGAAGGTGCGGGGGGCTCCCGCGGCGAAGTGGCGCGTGGCCAGCAGCGAGGCGGGCGCGTCGGGGCCGCGGAAGTTGGACACGTAGTTGAACTCGGCCTCGCGCCAGCGCGCGTCGAGCAGGTTCTCCACGGACAGGCCCAGCTCCATCCACTTCCACCGGGCGCGGGCCGCGGCGTCGAAGAGGAAGATGGGCTCGCTGTAGCGGTCGAGCGGCAGGGGCTTGGGGCCGATGGCGCTGTGCCCCAGGGCGAGGTTCCACCCCACCGGCTGGCCGGACACGGTGATGTCACCGCGCACGGAGGCATCCAACCGGCCGAGGAGGTGGGGGATGTACGGCATGACGGTGCCCTCCCACAGCTTCCACTGGGGGGCCCCGGGGATGGGGAGCGTGGCGTGGGCCCAGGCGGCGCTGGCCTGGACGTCCACGCGCTGCTCCAGGGTGAAGCGCGCGGTGGCGAAGGCGCCCAGGCGCTGCGAGGGGCCCACGGGCTGGTTGCGGCCCGTCGTCTCGTCGAAGACGAGGTCCTGGGAGACGCGGGTGGCGAAGAAGGCTCCGCGCACCTCCAGGTCATACGCGTGCCCGTCCCCCGCGAGGCGCCAGCCCAGGCCCGTCTCGGCCGCGGAGACCCGGGCATAGGGGGCGAGCTCCGCGTCGGACAGCGCGGCCGCGTCACTGGAGCGCGCGCCCAGGCCCGCGCTGGTGAGCCAGGTGAGCCGGGGCGTCAGCCGCACCTCGGCGGTGAGGCGGGGGCTGGCGAAGAAGCCGTAGGCCTCGATGGACTCCTCGGGGATGCGCTCTCCCTGGCGATCGGAGGCGGGGCGGTTCTGGTCCTCGACGCCGAAGAGGAAGGTGTCCAGGCGCAGGCCGCCGCGCAGGGTGAGCCACGAGAGCGGAGCCAGGCGCAGGGAGGCATAGGCGCCCAGGTTGGTGGTGCGCACCTGGTTGTCGAAGAGGGTGGCGTAGGGGGCGCCGCCGTTGTCGCGCAGGCGGCGGGCGCGGGTGAGCACATCATCGAAGCGCGCGAGGTAGCCCAGCTCCAGGGGCTGCGGCTGGCCGAGAAAGGTGAGGCCCGGCGAGTAGCGCCCGCGCAGGCCCACGGTGGTGCCGCGGTAGGACTGCTCGGTGTTGTCGCCGCGCGGGAGCTCGCCCACGGGAGGCACGTCGTTGAGGAAGCCGGTGAAGTTGTCGCGGATGCGCATCTGGCGCAGCACGACGAAGCCCTGCTGGACGAAGCGTCCGCCGCGGCGAAGCCGGGACTGGAGCTCGGCGGAGAGGATGTGGCGCTGCCCTGCCCCACCCTGGTTGGGATCATGGAGGCAGAAGAACTGGGAGTCCGCGCCGGGCGCGCAGGGCATGCGGCCGTCCACCACATCCGTCTCGCGGACGACGCCCGCCGAGGAGAAGCGAGCCGCGTAGCTGGTGCCGAAGAGGCGCAGGCGCGTGTCCTCGCCGACGCGGAATTCCACCTGGGCCATGGCGCCCGCGTTGGCGTAGGCGCGGTTGGGGCCGAAACCATGGCCCTGGCGCAGCAGGAGGCCCACGAAGTTGGCCTCACTGGACTCGGGAGGGCCCCACACCAGGGAGAGCCGGCGCGAGGCGAAGCTGCCGTAGCTGGCGGAAGCGGTGAGGCCCCGGCGCTTCAGGCCGAGCTGGTACTCGACGGAGCCGGCGACGCCGAAGTCCCCCTGGGCGGGGTCATAGGGGCCCTCGGTGATGCGCAGCGAGTCCACGAGCTCGGGGATGATGAAGTAGGTGTCGGCGTAGCCATGGCCGTGGGCATGGGAGACCTCGTTGAGGGGGACACCATTGAGGCGGAACTCGACGTCCTTGCCCTCACCGGCGTCGAAGCCGCGGATGAAGATGGTGTCGGCGTGGCCCTCGCCGCCGTGGTTGGCGAGCATGACGCCCGGGGCGAGCAACATGAGGTCCGAAGCGGAGTTGCGAGGCACATCGGCGAGCTGGCCGATGGGGATGTGAAAATCCCCGACGGCGGCGGGAGGAGGCGGAGCCGCCTGACCCCGAACGGTGGTCGCGAACGAAGGAGGCTCCTTCGCAGGAGACTTCTCGCTGGAAGTCCCCTCCCCCGAGGCCGCCTCGCTGGCACTCCTCTCCCTCTCCCCCCGGGAGAGGGTCGGGGTGAGGGTATCCGTCCCCTGGGTCGTGCCCGTCGTCGCCCCCTCTCCCTCTGGGAGAGGGCTGGGGTGAGGGTCTACCGCCGGCGTGAACGTGACGGGAACATCCGCCTGGACCTCGATGGGCGCATCCCCACGCCGTGCGGGCTGGAACCTCCAGCGCAGCGCGGCCTCCATCGCCGCCCGATCGAACACACTCCCAGCCGACTCGCGCACGTCCACGCGGGACACCTCGCCGGCCTCGTCGATGGTGAGGCGCAGCAGCACGGTGACGGGGGCGTCCAGGGGAGGCGCGTCCGCGGGCATGACGGCGGGAGCGGTCTCCACGGGGACGGGGGGAGACACGGGGGCTTCGGCCGTGGCGCTCAGCAGGAGGAGCACCAGACTGGAAATCCACATCAAGGGGGAAGACCTCGTTCGGGGAGGGCCGGAGGGATACACCACCCCCGGCTTGACTTGCAACCGGGTTACATTTAACTCCCAGATACATGCGTTTCCATGAATCAAAGTCCAGGATGCCGTGGCGCGCGGTGCTCGTCGGGTTTGCGCTGGCGGGTGCGTCATGCGAACCAGCGGCCGAAGGCGACGTCCGCGTGACGATGAGCGGAGGAGACGGAACCCAGCGGGGCTATCCGAGCCACCTCTTCCAGGACGGCTGGTCGGTGCAGTTCACGAAGTACCTGGTGTCACTGGGGGACTTCACGCTCACCTCGGCCGCGGGGGAGAGGCGAGCCACGGGCGAGCACGTGCTGGTGGACGTGCAGAAGGGGGACATTCCGCTCACGGAGCTGAAGGGGCTGACGGCGGGGCGCTGGAGCGTGGGCTTCCGGGTGAGCCCGCCGAGGGAGGACACGCGGCTGCCGGACGGCGGCGTCTCGGCGGAGGACCTGGCGATGATGCGCGAGCGTGGCTACAGCTACTGGGTGGAGGGGGTGGCGGTGAAGGGAGGCGTGGGCGTGTACACGTTCCGCATGGGCTTCCCGGTGGACGCGCGGATGGTGGACTGCGTGAACGGGGTGGACGGGACGCTGGGAATCGTGGTGCCGGAGGGCTCGGTGGCGGAGGCCGAGGTCACCATCCACGCCGAGCACATGTTCTATGACCGGCTCGGGACACACCGGGGGGTGGAGCTGCGCTTCGACGCCTTCGCGGCCACGGCGGACGCGGCGCGGGTCATCACCCCCGAGGGATTGGCCGGACAGCGGCTGTTGGACCTGCGGGGCCTGGACGGGGGCGAGCTGAAGGACAGCGCGGGCAAGCCGGTCGTCTACGAGCCGGGCGCCTACACGGTGCGGACGCTCCAGGAGTTCGTCACCCAGAGCGTCGTGGATCAGGCGCACCTCAACGGAGGGGGAGTCTGCACCGTCGCCCGCTGAGAGGCCGGGTGAGCCTTCCGCCATGTGCCCGGGTGCGCTAAGCGTTGAGCCGAGGGGGACAGGGAGTGGAGGGACTCACGGTGAAGCGTCTGTTCGTCACGGGTGGCACGGGGTTCATCGGCACGCGGTTCGTCTCGCTGGCGTTGGAGGCGGGCTACCGGGTGCGGGTGCTCACCCGGAATGCGCGGGCCGCCGAGCGGTGGAGGCACGAGGGAGTCTCGGTGGTGTTGGGAGATCTGCTCACCCCGGGACCGTGGCAGGAGGAGGCGGCGGCGAGCGACGAGGTGGTGCACCTGGCGCAGCCGCTCACCTTCGGGGCCCGGGTGACGCACCAGCGGGCCGAGGCCTACCGGGAGCAGCGGCTGCGCATGGACTCGCTGCTGCTGGACTCGCTGAAGCCGGGCACGTTGAAGCGGGTGCTCTACGTGGGGGGAACCAGCTACTACGGAGACCAGGGCCCCCACCTGGTGACGGAGGACGCCACGCCGAGGCCCACGGGGTGGGGCCCGTACATCGCGCCCGCCATCGAGTCCCTGCCCCGGTACCTGGAGCGCGGGCTGCCGATGGTGGAGGCCTATCCCGGCTCGGTGTACGGGCTGGGCTCCTGGTTCGTGGAGTACGCGCTGGTGCCGTTGAAGGCGGGCCGGCGGCTCTTCGGGCTGAAGGAGACGCTCACGCACCAGATGTCCCCCATCCACGTGGACGACTGTGCCCGGGCGCTGCTGCACCTGCTGGAGCACGGCGAGGTGGGCCGGCGCTACTTCGTGGTGGATGATCAGCCGGTGACCTTCGGGGACCTGACGCGGGTGGCGGCCGAGACGCTGGGCGTCTCGTACCGCAAGGTGTTCCTGCCCCGGTGGGTGTGCCGGCTGTTGCTGGGGCCGGTGGTGACGGACTCGCTGACGAGCGAGGCGCGGCTGTCCAACGCGCGCCTGCACGGCACGGGCTTCCAGTTCCGCTACCCCACCATCCGCGAGGGAGTGCCCGCGCTGGTGCGGCAGTGGCTGGAAGCGCGCGGCGGGAGCTGAGAATCAGACGCGCGAGTCGCCCTCGTGCACGGCCCGGCCGCCCGCGAGCAGCTTGGAGATGTGCAGGAGCCGCTCCGTGCCCAGGCGCATGAGGGCGGCGCGGATGCCGGGCTGGCTGGAGAGGTACCGCTCGAAGGGCTCGCGCCCCAGCCGGAGCACGTGGCAGGGCGTCTGCGCGCGCACCGTGGCGGTGGCGGGCTGGCCGAGCAGCAGGGAGATTTCACCGAAGACATCGCCCTCGCGCAGCGGGGGGAAGGCGGTCTCCTGCCCATCGGGGCGGCGGAACAGCG
This sequence comes from Archangium sp., assembly GCF_057119385.1. NCBI lineage: Bacteria > Pseudomonadati > Myxococcota > Myxococcia > Myxococcales > Archangiaceae > Archangium > Archangium sp. The sequence continues at coordinate 62,479 of NZ_DBNGVP010000104.1, forward strand.
GCGTGCACTGGCCACTGAGCAGGAGGTAGAGGGCATCGCCCCGCTGTCCCTGCTCGATGAGGACGCGCCCGGCCTCCACCGTCTGCAGCTCGAAGATGTGGGCCAGTGACTCGCGCTGCGCGGGGGCCAGCGCGGAGAAGACGGGATGGCTGCGCAGGACGTTGGCCAGCAGCCGCTCCCGGTAGAAGGCCTGCACGATGTTGCCGACGGCGGCGTACTTGAAGGCGATGCGATCCATGCGCGTGCGGTGGAGCTCGAGCGCCAGGACGTGCTGGGCGGCCACCACGCTGGCGAGCCGGGGGCTCTCGGAGACGAGGGCGATCTCCCCGAAGAACTCGCCCTCTTTCAGCGAGGACAGGGTGCGCAGCTCGCCCGCGTCCATCTTGCGCACCACGTCCACCTTGCCCTCGACGAGGACGAAGGAGGAGCGGCCCATCTCGCCCTCGGTGATGAGGTGCTGTCCGGGAGCGAAGGAGCGGAGCTCCAGTACGCTGATGAGGGACATGAAGGGCTCGCGGGCGAGCTCCGAGAAGAGGGGCACGCGCGGCAGGGCACTGGCCCCCGGGGTGGGAGCGGCGGGGCGCGAGGCGGAGGGCTTCGCGTAGAGGTCCGCGAGCAGCTGGGGGGTGCGCGTGTGGGCCGGCTCGAGCTGGAGGAGGACCCGGCACACGGCGATGGAGCGCAGCGGCTGGCCCTGCATGGCCAGCTCGGTGGCCAGGGCCTCACCGGTGGCGAGGGCCTCGGCGGTAGGTCCGAGGGCCTTGAGCTGTTCGAGCCGGACGTGGAGGGGGTCGGACATGGCCCCCCCTGTATGCCACAGGCCCCGGATCCGCGCAGCCTGGCTCTCGAGAAGGCCCAGGCTCAAGGCCGCGGCGGCGTGTAGACGATCTCGATGTCCTCGATGTGGTTCTCCTGGAACAGTTTTTCGAGGATGGCCACCCTCCGGGAGTCCGCCACGTGCCAGCGGACACGAAACCAGCCCACCCTGCCCGCCTGCTGACCGGCCTGCTTCCGCGTGCTGTCCGCGCCTCGAGGAGTGACTCCGTCATCCGGCACGTAGAGACCGGCGGGGCGGACCCCATGCGGCACCTCGAGGCGTCCATCCACCGGGAAGAGCCGCCCGCTTTCGATCGCGTAGAAGGGGCCCACCTCGAAGGGGCCCGCGCGCAGCGTGCCGTCGTCCGCCAGGGCCACCTCGCCCGCCTTCTGCACGGCCCCCCCCGTGTCGGGCTTCACCAGGTAGCCATCCGGACGGAGCACCAGCAGTTGGCCGAAGCGGCGCATGCGCGCATGCAGCTCGTCGAGCGACACCGGGGATGAGCCCGCCGCCACCTCCAGCAGGAGGTGTGCCGCCATGCGCCTGGGAGCGAAGTGGCCCGGCGTCACCGGCGTGGACAGCAGGGAGGGGAGCACCTCCAGCGCTTGCGCGGGAGACAGGGTGCGTCCGTCCCCGGGCAGCGAGGTGGAGGGCACTCCGGCTCGCACGAGCAAACCCGTGAGGGTCTCGGCCTTGGAGCGGGCAGGGTCCATTCGCTCCCTGGCCTCCGGGCTCTCCGAGGGCTTCAACGGCCGGTAGCGATGACTCCCCGCCAGGCCTCCACCCAACGGGTAGCCCGTCGCACACCCGGCCTGCATCAGGAGCACCAGCACCGCCAGCATCCCGGCGGCCCCCCACTGCGGCACCTCCCATGAGCACATGCGTTGCGTTTCACCTGGCGTACCGACCCCCTCCCCTGGACTTCGGGACTCCCTGGACATGGCAGTGGCCTTTCTCCGGACTGCAACGCCCCGGAAGGTAGGCCGTCCACCCGCCCTCCCTCACTACACCTCGGGAGGTATGGCCAGGCAGCGGGAGCGGGCTACACCACCGCTCCACGCGAAGCACCGTACCAAGAGCACAGCGCTATCGCTGCTGTCATGAGACCGACCGCAGCGGGCGGGAGGGCTCGGAGAACCACACCGGAGCGGCCATGGTCATGCTCCGTTTTCCGGGTTCTCCTTCTCCCTGGCTCCGCGAGGTGGAGCACGGGGAGTGTTGCCCATGAATGCCGCTGTCTGGTGTCGGTCCATGTCCCAGGCCACGAGGCATGGGGCCCTCCTGGTGTTCGTCACGCTGCTGACCGGGTGCACCACCACCTCCGGTGGACCGCCGCCCATGTGGAAGCCGGAGGTATCACGCTTTCGCTCGCCCTTGATTCCCGCGTCCTCACCGCGAACCTTCGCGGCGATGAGCGGGGGGCCGGCGGTGGTGGAAGAAACCACCGGGTCCGCAGCGGGTGGGCAGGCCTGCGGGTCGACGGTTCAGGGCTACAATGTCCCCGGACGCAATCCGGACTCGCGCATGCCCTGGCAACTCTTCCTCGGCGGTGCGTCCCACCGGTTGATTGCACATATGTACGGCGTCAATCACCCGGATACGCGGGCCTACTACAACAAGGAGCCCATCGCCGCCATCATTGGCGACACAGGCAGTGGAAGGGCATCCCTCCTGCGATCAGACGAGCGCAAATTGTGTCCGGACATCACGGACATCACACGCCGGGTTCTCTTCGAGATCAAACCCTGGCACGAGCAAGGTCTCCTGGAAGGCCGCGAGGAGGCGCGCACCTACCTGACAGCACTGAACCGGACCATCCTGGTCGGCAGGCACTTCACGGGTGGCACGGACTTCCACGGCGAAATCCTGGTTCGCTTCGCGCGGGGCCAATACATCTGGCGGCTGGAGTGGCGGACGTCCGAACCGGGAGTCGTCCTCTACCGATGGACGCGTAGCCAGCAACGCTTCGAATCCGAGGCGGCGGCGTACGAGGCCGGGCAGTGGACGGACCTCTCGGTGGAGGAGTTGCGACAGTATGGCGGATGGGTGGAAAAAGCAGTGGAGGACATGATCAGCCGGCGCGAGAAGCTCGCCACCGTCAGCGGGGCCGTAGGCCTTGTCATCGACCTCGTCGGCGAGGCCGCGAGGGTGGTGCTCTGGGGGGCAATCATGGGCCGGATGGGCTCGACTACCGGAGCGCGGCAACCGCCCGCCCAGGGGGGTGGTCAGGTCATCCCCTTTCCAGCACGACCCGCCCCCGCCGCACCGCCGGCCCAGGTGCCCGCGGCCGCGAACATGCCCCTTTCTCACTGAGGATCCGGTTTGTTAGGACGGTCCCATGTCGCCCGGAGAAACCGCTTCATTGCAACTCCCCGCCTTCCTGCATGGCACCTCCCGCTCGGTCCAGCAGAAGGTGAAGCGGGAGGGGCTACGGTGCGCCGAGCAGTATCGGAAGGAAGGAGCCTTCCCCGCGCCCCGGCAGCTGCTGGAAGTGCCCCTGGGTGAAGTGGTGGTGGCGCAGGGGGTGGTGGACTTCCAGCATGAACACCCGGCCTGGCGCCTGTACAGGGTGTCCGATGTCTTGCGAGAGGTGTGGGAAGCGCTGCAGTGGGAGGACTCATCGGCCGTGAGAGATGCCTATGAAGCATCCTTTCTGGAGACCGCCTGGGGTGCGCTGTTCTTCACACTCGCGCGGATGGGCCCGGTGAGCGCGGAGCGCACGGCGCGGCGCCTGGAGGCGGTGTTGCGCTTCTGGGACCCCCTCGATTGCGCGCGCTATCTTTTCAAGAAACCGGGTGCGGCCCAGACCCTGGAGGAGCTGATGGTGGACGCCTGTGGCTGGGCCATGGACGCGTGGTGCCCGGAGCGGGAAGGCCCGGTACGTGCACGTCTGGAAGGTGCGGCGGAGCGCATGGCGCGGGCAACGCGGGAAGACTGCCTGGAGGCCATTCTCCGGCAGATGCCCCGGGCCCTTGCCGCCGGGCGTGACCTGAAGCACCGGCAGGTGTTGGCCGACCCCGTCTTCCAGCGTGAGCGCCTGACCAGGCTCGACACGGCCTCCTTCGAGCGCGTGTCCGGTGCGTGCACGTCGGAGCTGCTCGAGAAGCTCTATGATTGGGACCAGGAGTTGGGGCTGCAGTAGGGGGCCCGCTGCCCCATCGAAGCAATGACCGGTCCCGCCGGGCGTACAATGAAAGCCCCGCAGAGGAGAACGCCATGGGCTCCCCCGAGGAGACGAAGCCGAGCCGCCCCAGATGGAAGCTGTACCTGTTGGATGTCGTCGCGCTGGGCGTGCTGTTCGTGGGGCGTGCCAGCTTCGCGGACCACTACCACGTGCCCTCCGGCTCCATGGAGCCGACGCTCGCCATCAAGGACCACCTGGCGGTGGACAAGCGGGCCTACGGGCTGCGCATCCCCCTCACCCACACGTGGCTCACCGAGTCGGAGCCCCAACGGGGGGACGTCGTCGTCTTCGACTCGCCCATTGACGGCAAGGTGATGGTGAAGCGGCTGGTGGGGCTGCCGGGGGACCGCATCGCCTTCGATGGTGAGGCGCTCGTGCTCAACGGCCAGCCGGTGGCCCAGGAGCAGACCGGGGACGGCGCGCGGCTCGAGCTGCTTCCGGGCGCGAAGCACGCGCTGCACCCCGAGCCGTACCAGGGGCCGGGGATGGACGAGGTGGTGATTCCGCCGCGGCACTACCTGGTGCTGGGGGACCACCGGGGCAACTCGGCGGACAGCCGCGTCTGGGGACTGCTGCCGCGCGAGAACCTGCTGGGCCGCGTGATGGCGGTGCTCTACAGCTCGCGCGAGGGGCTCTCCGGTGGCGAGCGCTGGTGGATTCCGATGCGCACGGATGAGGGAGCCAGCGTGGATCCGCGCCTCACCCGTTAGCCCGGGCCCGGGCCCGGCGGACGTGCCCGCCCGTCACTCCCGCGAGGACGAGACCGGCGTCGCCCACCGGACGTCACGAGCGAGCATGGAGGAAGGCCCTCGCCCACGCTGGGGACGGTGCTTCCCGTGCATGGGGACGGGACCCACCTTGTCCCGCGGAGCAGACGTGCCTGCAGGAGGGCCAGGTGATGAAACATCCCGCGTCGCCGAGAGTCGTCACCCTCGTAGGACCCCAGGGCGTGGGAAAGACGACCCTGTTCGAGTCGCTGTTGAGGTCCACGGGGGCGGAGGAAATACGCACACCGGGAAGCGGCGGTGCGGCCACCGGACGGAGCATGACGCTCGAGCTGTCCGTGGCCCACACGCGCTTCCTCGGAGAGGAGTGGACCTTCATCGACACCCCGGGCGCGCCCGAGTTCACCCAGGAGGCGCGCCACGCCCTCATGGTGAGCGACGCGGCCGTGGTGGTGTGCGACGCCTCGCCCGAGCGCGCCGCGGCCCTCGCGCCCCTCTTCACCTTCCTGGATGCACGGCGCATCCCCCACCTGCTCTTCCTCAACGTGCTCGAGGAGGGTGGCTCGCCGGTGCGCGAGGTGCTCGAGGCCCTCCAGGCCGTCTCCTCCCGGCCGCTGGTGATGCGGGAGATACCGCTGCGCGAGGGCGGGCACCTGGTGGGCGTGGTGGACCTGGTGAGCGAGCGCGCCTGGGGCCAGGGCCAGGAAGGCAAGCCCGCGCTCGTCTCCCTTCCGGACTCGGACAAGCCGCGCGAGGAGACGGCACGGCGCGAGCTCATTGAACGGCTGGCGGACCTGGATGACGCCCTGCTCGCCCAGCTCCTCGAGGACGTGATTCCCCCGCCGCAAGCCCTCTACGGGCAGCTGGAGCGGGCGCTGCGCGAGGACCGGCTGGTGCCCGTCTTCCTGGGCTCGGCGGAGCGGGGCCTGGGCCTGGAGCGGCTGCTCAAGGGCCTGCGGCACGAGGCCCCCACGGTGCAGGAAACGCGCGAGCGCCTGGGCATTCCCAGCGAGATGCCCATGCTGGTGCAGTCCTTCAAGACCCAGCACCAGCCGCACGTGGGCAAGCTGACCATGGTGCGCGTCTGGCGGGGCGGGCTGCAGGAGGGAGACACGCTGGCCAACAGCCGGGTGGGCGGCGTGCAGCGGGTGCACGGGACGAAGCAGACGGCCGCCGGGACGGCCCGCGAGGGCGAGGTGGTGACGGTGTCCCGCGTGGATGCCTTGCGCACGGGAGACCTCGCCGATGCCCAGGGCACGCTCACGCCGAAGGGCTGGCCCCTGGCCGCGCCGCCGGTGCACCAGCTCGCCATCGTCGCCGAGAAGCGCACGGATGACGTGAAGCTGACGAGCGCCCTGTCCCGGCTGGTGGAGGAGGACCCTTCCCTGTCGGTGGACCAGGAAGCGGACACGCAGATGCTGCTGCTCGGCGGACAGGGCGAGCTGCACCTGCGTCAGGCCCTCGAGCACCTGCGCGCGCGCATGCGCGTCCCCGTGGTGACGAAGCCGCTGCCCATCCCCTACCGGGAGACGATCCGCAAGACGGGCTCGCACCATGCGCGCTTCAAGCGGCAGTCCGGTGGACACGGGCAGTTCGGCGACGTCGTGGTGGACGTGAAGCCGCTGCCACACGGAGAGGGCTTCCGCTTCACCTCGGCCGTGGTGGGGGGCGCCGTGCCCAAGCAGTACATCCCCGCGGTGGAGGAAGGCGTGAAGGACGGCCTGAGACGCGGGCCGCTCGGCTTCCCCGTGGTGGACGTGGAGGTCACCCTCACCGGCGGCACCTACCACTCGGTGGACAGCTCGGATCAGGCCTTCCGCACCACCGGGCGCCTGGCCATGGTGGAGGTCCTCCCCAAGCTGGAGCCGGTGCTGCTCGAGCCCATCCTCCAGGTGGAGATCCACGTGCCCAACGAGGCCATTCCCCGGGCGCAGCGGCTCGTCACCAGCCGCCGGGGACAGATTCTCGGCTTCGACACGCACCCGGAGATACCGGGCTGGGAGGTGCTCACCGCCTACGTGCCGCAGGCGGAGATGCAGGGCTTCATCGTGGAGCTGCGCTCGGCCTCCTCCGGCCTGGGCAGCTTCGTCACGCGGCATGACCACTACTCGGAGCTGGTGGGCAAGCAGGCCGAGCGCGTGGTGAGCCACCAGCAGCAGGCCGCGGCGGAGCGCTGACTCCCTCTCCCTCTGGCAGAGGGTCGGGGTGAGGGTCTCAGGGAGCGGGTGGCGAAAGCGCCCGCAGCCCCTCGGCGATGGCGGTGGCGATGTTGCCCATCAAATCCTGCCGAGCGTTGACGACGTAGAGATGCGGAGTCAGCGCCCACACCTCGCGCACCACGCGCCGGGGCGGTGGGGGCGGCTGGGTGCTCAGCTCGGCCTGGAGCAGGGGCAGCACCTTGTCGGACAGGCGCAGCGCGGTGTCCATGACGAAGATGGCCAGGTGGGGGCGCAGCGCGCGCACGCGCCGGAAGAAGGCGCCCACCTCGTCGGACGCCAGGTGCTTGGGCGGCGAGGACTTCATCTCCAGGTAGAGCAGCCGGCCCTCCGCCGCGGCCACCACGTCCAGATCGCCCCCCACCTCGGGCGCGTGGAACTTCACCCCCACGGCCACGTCGAAGCCGAGCCGCCCGCGCAGCTCTCGCGCCACGTACCACTCCAGCGTGCCGCCGAAGTTGTGGGCCGGGTGGCGCAGGCGGTAGCGCCCGCCCTCCTCGCGCTCGGCGAGCCCGAGCTCCACCAGCGTCTCGGCCGTCTTCGCCGCCTGCGCGGCCCCCACGTAGCGCGTGGCCTCGGTGGGCAGGAAGCTGCCGCGCCGCAGGATGGCGCCCCGGAGGAAGAGGCGGAAGGAGTAGTGGCCGAGCTGTTCCGCCAGCTTCTCGGCCGCCTCGCCCTCGAGGTCCGCCGGAAAGGGCAGATCCAACGGGGCCACGGAGGGCTGGAAGCCCCGGCGCACGAGCATGGCCAGGGCCTCGCTGCCGGCGGGCAGCAACAACCTCGGCACGGGGGGCGCCCCCGCGGCGTACAGCTCCAGGTCCCTTGCCGTGGGCAGGTTCCCGGAAGGTGGCGGCTGCTGTGTCATACCCTCCCCCTGGCCGCCGCACGGGCGCGGCCCCGTTCACCGCCGCCTCACGAGTCCCCGAGAAGAACCGGCTGCGCCCGTGAAACTATCATCGACCGGACCCGCCGCGCTGGCGCCGCTGGAGAGCCGCATCGCGTCAAGGGCGAGGCGCCTGCACGCCCTCCGGCCAGGCCGCCTCCCGTGGGCACTCGCTGCTAGGCTGCGAGGGCTCATGAATTCCATCTTCTCTCGGGTGGGCTGCGCCGTGGCGTTGCTCGCCATCTTCCCAGCGTTCGCGGCGCCCGCCGCACCGCCGGCACCTCTGGATCCTTCGCGGATCGCCACCCACCTGGAGGCGGAGCTGAAGGCCGCCCACCAGGCCGTCGAGAAACACGGGGCCCGGATGGAGGGCCTCGTGGGCCCCTCGCTCCGAGGAGACGCGCTCGCCACGGAAGCCCGGGCGCTCCAGGCCGAGCTCCCGGACCTCATCCGCGACAACCCGCACCTCTTCGAGGAGCTCCTCGGAACGCTTCGGACGCTCGAGCAGCCGTCGCCAGGTGCGCTCCCGAAGCAGGGACCGGGACTCTCCAAGCTCCTGAACGAGCAGCTGCTCCAGGGAATCCACCGGTTCGGCCAGCGGGTCGGCGCGCCTCCCGCCCTCGTCGTCTCCGGCGGCGTGAGCCTGGGCTCGTACCAGGCCGGCTTCCTCTATTACTACACGCTGTTCCTCCATGACCGCGCCGGGGTGCTGCGCGCGATTCCCTCCGAGAACCGGGACTCGCTGCGCTCGCTCGGCGTCGAGCTGCCGGATGATCCGCCGGGCGGCTTCACCATCGTCACGGGCGCGTCGGCGGGCTCGGTGAATGCCCTGCTCTCGGCGTACGCGGGCTGCCGCGCGCCGGAGCGGATTCCCAGCAAGAGCCTCTTCTTCCAGACGTGGAACACGCTCGCGCTGGAGACGCTGCTGCAGCCGGGGAGCGTGGGCACCGACCACACCTTCTCGTCCAAGCCCGTCATGGACGCCATCGAGCGGCTCAAGACGTTGGACCCTGACGGCTGGCGGAAGTGCCGGTTCTCCCTGGGCGCGACGACCACGCGCCTCCAGGGCCGGGAGATCGACCTCGCCCAGTCCGGCACCATCCGCAGCCGTTCGGGAGAGCAGCTCCGGCTGGCGCGGTTCACGGAGAAGTTCCTGCTCACCGCGCAGGGAGACGCCCAGCGGGCCCCCGAGTTCTGCCCCTTCCCGGGGTGTGACGCCCAGGCGCCCTACTCCACGTTCTATCCCCGGCTGGCCCAGCCGGAGGGGGGGCCCATTCCCGTGGACAACGTCTTCAACATGGTGGCGGCCTCGGGCGCGTTCCCCACCGCCTTCGAGCCGCGCGTCATCGCCCACCGCTACTTCGACACCCGCACGGGCAAGTGGGTGGAGGACAACACGGCCCGGTTCGCGGATGGCGGCATCTACAACAACAACCCGCTGGATCTGGCGCTGCGGATGTCGCAGTGGGAGACGCCCGCGCTCCGGGGAAGCCACCGCATCCTCTACTTCGATCCCAACGCCGTGGATTGGAAGTGGGCGCCCGAGCAGACGCAGCCCTTCGAGGGCCCCGGGTTGCTGGCCACCTACGAGGACCTGCTGGCGGGCTTCGCCGGGACGGCGATGAGCGCGCAGCTGATGGACACGCTGGAGACGGAGCCGGACATCCGCGAGCGCATCGACGTGCCGGTGCGCCATGCGCCGCTGGCGGGTGAGTACCTGCTGGCCATGAGCGCCTTCCTGGACGAGGACTTCCGCACCTTCGACTTCCACCGGGGCATGGTGGATGCGTGGCACTTCGTGTCGAAGGAGTCGGACACCCGCATCCTCTTCCAGGAGCTGGCCCACGCGAACCCCGAGGCGCCGCCCACGACGGTGGGGGTGGACTCGCCCCTCTTCGCGTGCTTCCTCGCCTTCGAGCAGTCCGTCGCCGACGAGCCGGCCACGCTGCCCGCGTGCAGCCAGCTCCAGACGGAGGAGAGCCAGAATGTCCTCTCGCTCATGGCCGTCTCGCGGAAGATGCGGAAGGACCCGACGCTGTCGCTGAGCAACAACTTCGAGCGCTTCACGGAGGCGCTCGCGACGCGCGGGTATGTGTTCCGCTCGGGGTTGCTGAAGGGGCAGACGGCCTCGGCGCTCCAGGGCAAGTTCCGTCAGGTCTTCGGGGACGCGGTGACCGAGCTGACGCACCAGCAGCCGCGCTCGCAGCAGTTGGGCTTCGGGATGGCCACCAAGCTCGCCCTGGACAGTGCCATCGCCTACCAGCCGGTTCCGTTCTACTCGCTGGTGGGCATCACCTCGGGGGGCCTGGAGCTCGCGGTGTCTCCGTCGCTGATGCACTGGAAGGAGAAGGAGCTGCGGCTGCGCTCGGGCGTGCGGGTGTCCTACGGAGAGTCGGTGCGGTTCTCCGGCGGCGTGAGCCCTCCGGACTTCGACACGGCGGCCTACGTCAGTGGAGCGTTCGGCTTCGGCCCGCCGCCCATCCGGTTCGAGGCGGGCCTGGGCCTGCTCACCGAGGCCTCCTACATTCCAGACACGAGCAAATGGGTGGCGGTGCGCTTCGCCCTGGAGGGCTCGGTGATGGTGGTGGCCGCCGAGCACCTGGAGATCAGCCTGCGTCCGAGGCTCTATCTGGACGGAGGCCGTGCGAGCTCGCCGCTGTATGTCCCCACCACCACCAGCCCCGACGCCCCCCAGAAGTTCGAGGCGCTGGGACTGCTGCTCGGCGCGGGCTGGCGGTTCTAGAAGGGGTGGTTTCAGAGACCGGGCCTCGGCCTCGATGCAAGCGATTCAGAGCCGCGTACAGTCAAAGCCCGGAGAGAACATGTCCTCGCAGTCCTCGCAGAGGAACCACTCCTCTCCGTGCTCGCACTTGATCAAATCGCCATCCACCTGCTTCGGGCTCTGCGCACAGCCAATGCACTCGGACGTGCGCTTCAGCTTGCTCGCATGCTGCATCTCGTGCAGCTTCCTCTTCTTGCTGACGGTGGTGCCCGTCACTGTCGGATTCGAGCCTTTGTTCTTCTTGTTCTCGGTCACACTGAAGTTGACCGGGTCCTCGACGAAGTTGTGAATGGGGCTCGACGGGGCCAGCTCCGGATCCTTGTTCACCGCATAGTCGTCGTAGAAGGTGTTGAAATCAAAGGCGGTCCCCAGCTTCAGCTTCTTGGTGTTGAGGCTCGGAGACAACGCCGAAAGGCGGAACTCCGGAAGCTGTGAGGCGCCGAGGTGAACGATTCCGCCGGGCAGCACCTCCTTGGGCCGGTGCTTCGCGTTACCGCAGACATGCTTGTAGGCGAGCCAGGTGGTTCCGATCTCGCTGGACGGTGGGCGGAGGACGAAGAAGTTCACCTTGGCGCCGTCGTGGTTCTTGCTGAGCTTGTCATCCGTGTAGAGGACCATGTGGCCCAGGACGCCCTGGTTGCGGTTGCTGCACACCATTCCCTTTGACTCGAACGAGCCAGTGGCTCCACCGATGAAGCCCTTCCGGGGATTCACGCAATTGGTCGAGTAGAAGCGCTGGAGCGAATTCGAGTCACAGAGGTTCTTGATGATCTCCTGGCGGGGGTGGCCATGGACGTGGCGCCCCGCGGAGATGAAGGCCGCCGTCGGTTTGATGTTGTCGACGAGGTCCTCGGAGGTGCTCGTCTCCGCTCCATGGTGGCCACACTTGAAGGCACAGACGTGCTTGGAGAGGTCATCCAGCTTGTCTTCAATCCCGGAGGTGAGGTCTCCCGCGGTGTAGTAGACGAATGAGTTCATCCGCAGCAGGCAGGCGATGCTGGCGACATTGTCGTCCTTGAGCTCGGGAGTGCCGACGTGGATGATTTTCAGCTCGCACTCATCATCATCGATCAGCAGCTCATCCGTTGTGGCCACCTCCCAATCGACACCGGAATCCTCGCAGGCCTGATTCAGTCCGGCGAACTTCTCCTTGTTGTAGCCAAACTTGGGGACCAGGAGCTTGCTCACGGTGATGGTGCCGGACCTGATGACCGGAACGAGCCCCTCGTGATGGTCATTGTCGAGGTGGGTGCATACCGCGAAGTGCAGTCTCGTCACGCCGAGCCGCTCGAGGCACCGGACGACATATTGGCCCCGGCACTTCCTGCCCCCGTCGATGAGCACGTGGGTGTCGCTGCCCGGAGCGAGGAGGCTGATGAGCGTGGACTCGCCCTGGGAGACATCGAAATGGATGATGCGGAGCTTCTTCATGGAGGATCCGCCCGCGCTGTGAGGGCCCCCAGTAAAGGCGCCTCGTACAGAGGGGTCAAGGAGGCGGGTTGCCGGCATCAGCGCACGCCCAGCATGACGGAGCGGGACTGCGCGAAGCGCTCGGCGACGAAGCGTCCCGTCCCCCACTCCTGGTCCTCCCAGCAGGAGAGGAGCAGGCAAGCATGGCGCTCGAGGCAGCGGCCAGGAAACAACCACACTGTCCAATGGGTGGAACAGTCCTTACCGCCTTCAGTGGCTAACGGGCTGACCGGCGCCGCCGCATACTCCTCTCATCACGACACGCCGCCACGGCGGCGAACCCACAACCCCGAGGAGAGAAAAAATGAGCAAGCCCTACAGCCGTCTGGACAGGGACAACGCAGTGGTGTTGCTGGTGGACCACCAGGCCGGTCTGCTGTCACTGGTCCGCGATTTCAACCCGGACCAGTTCAAGAACAACGTGCTCGCCCTGGCGGACCTCGCGGCCTACTTCAAGCTCCCGACCATCCTGACGACCAGCTTCGAGCAGGGCCCCAACGGCCCGCTCATTCCGGAGCTGAAGGAGAAGTTCCCGGATGCGCCGTTCATCCCCCGCCCCGGGCAGATCAACGCCTGGGACAACGAGGACTTCGTCAAGGCGGTGAAGGCCACCGGGCGCACGCAGCTCATCATCGCGGGCGTCGTGACGGAGGTCTGCGTGGCCTTCCCGGCGCTGTCGGCCCTCGCCGAGGACTTCGAGGTGTTCGTCGTGACGGATGCCTCGGGCACGTTCAACGAGATCACCCGCCACTCCTCCTGGGACCGGATGTCCGCGGCGGGCGCGCAGCTGATGACGTGGTTCGCCGTTGCCTGCGAGCTGCACCGCGACTGGCGCCGTGACGTCGAGGGTCTGGGCGCGCTGTTCTCGAACCACATCCCCGACTACCGCAACCTGATCACCAGCTACAGCACGTTCAAGGCAGCCAATCCCCTGCCCAGGGCCGTGCCCTGAGCCAGACGCGGCCAGAGATGGGGGCAGCGTGGCCGCTGCAGCTGTTGCTCGAATGAGCGTCTCCGCTCCGAGGGAAGCGCTGGAGCCGGGTGCGCTCACGGCGGGCGGGGGTGCGCAATCCGCGACGGCCCCGCCCGCGCTGCTTCCGCGGATGTAGCGGGACTACTTGTCCCAGATGCCGATGCCGTAGCTGTAGGTGGTGAACTTCGTACCGGGCTCGCCGCGGATCACCTCGATACCGGCGTTCACATCGTCCACCTTGTGATTCCAGGTCGTGCGCGGCGTCCCGATGTTCGTGAGGTGTTGCAGGAAGGGCATGAAGTTCACCGCCACGGTGCGCCGCGTGTTGGCGGAGATCTCCGAGTTCTGCATGGTGAAGGTATACACCGGAGTGGAGCCGTAGGTGGTGAAGGAGCCCTTCTTCCAATAGCGGCCATCGATCAGCGTATCCGGCGTGCCGTCATTGCCATGGTTGGAACGCAGGATCTCGATCTGCACGATGTAGGGGTTGGCGTTGTTCATGTCGCTCAGCCGCAGCTCCCACATCACGTTGTAGGAGGCGGCGGACCAGTTGGTCGAGCTCATGCCGTGATCCCAGGTGGAGCGGAAATTCTTGGTTCCACCCTCCCAGACGTAGATGCCATGCGTGGACTTGTTGTGCGGATAGGCCTTGATGTAGCTGGGGTTGATGTAATTGCCGTTGGCATCGAAGAAGGCCGCCGGGCTCGAGGACGACAGCCGGCCGTTGGCCTGGAAATCGACGCTCCAGGAAGCCGTGGCCCGGCTCTGGATCTGGAAGGACATCCGCAGCGGTGTGCCGAGATCGCTCGTGGAACGCGCGGTGTTCTTGGGACCCCAGATATTGGGGTAGAAGTTGATGCCGCTGTTCATCGCCTGCGGGCCCCAGTAGGGATTGGTGACCTGCGCCTGGGTCGTCGGGGCATAGGTATAGGACCAATCCTGCGCGAGCGCCGGGGTGGAGGAAGCCAGGACGAAGGCGCACAGCATGGCCGGAGCGCCCGACAGGGTTTTCAGGGAGGAGGTGAGCATGTTCGTGTTCTCTCTTCTTGGGAAATGGTCACGCGGAGGCGGGACCAGGGGGGTGGGAAAACATTGAAATGGACGTCCGGGAGCGGCCATCTCAGGCGCTGGAGCTCGAGCGCCGGGCCCTCGCACTCATCCGTTCCACGAGACCGCCCAGCGCGGCGAGCAGGACCAGGCCGAGCAGGATGGCACCCGCCCGTGCGTAGGGCGCTGCCGGCAAGGTGCCGGGCACGGGGGGCTCGAGCTCATACTCGAGGGAGAGCTGCTGGTAGAGCGCGTCGCGCGTCTGCTCGTGGATGACGAGTGCCTCCTCGTTGGAGAAGACGTGCGCGAGGTACGAGCTCTCGACGAACTGGTGATCGTTGCGGAAAACCATGCGGTGCTGGCCGGTCTCCAGGGCAGGCAGCCGCGCGGTGAAGGTGAAGTTCATCTGGGCCTCGCCCGCCGCCAGGACGCTGGCGGATGGGAACCGGGCATCCGCCAGGACGAGGGTCAAGGCCTGGCCATCCACGGAGAGGGAGAGGTCCTCGAGCAGCGCATCGATATAGGCGCGCTGCTCCACCTCGGAGAGGTGTTGATCTCCGTCCGCGTCGATGAACCGCGCGACCTGGCCGGCCACGAGGGTGCCGGGGCTCATGTCGAGCTCCAGCTTCACCTGGTCGCGGCCCAGGGTGAGGTAGGCGGATTGCCCATGGTGCTGTGGGTGCGCGGCGGCCGGCGCGGTCAGGAGCAGCACCAGGGCGAACAGCAGGCTCCCCGGCAGCCGGTCCTCCCACCTCATGGCGAGCCGGGCGCTCACTCGAGGTACCCGGCGCCGTAGTCGTTGGCGAAGTCGCGGTACATCGCGTGCGTGTGATTGACCGCCGAGCCGCCCATCTGCTGGGGCGAGTATTCGATGAACAGGGTCGGTCCCGTCACCCGGAAGTAGGCCGCGCTGCCCGGGGTGACCGGGCCGTACCAGGCGAGGTATGTCTCGGCCAGGTGCGACTGGATGTCCGCCATCCGCACCGCGGTGTCCTCGTCATTGAGGAGGCCAACCCGCTCCTGGATGAGCGCGAGCAGCAGCGCCTGCTGCCCGGCCGTGAGCTCGCTCGCGTTGATGCCCTCGGAGGTGAGCGTCTTGCCGTCCTTGCCGGGCCCGAGCACCAGGTCGATGGGGCTGGCACCGAGAATGGCCTTCTGCTGCTGCTCCGGGCCGAGGGCGTTGATCAGCTCGAAGGACTTGTCCACCTCGCCCCCCTGCGGGCGGATCGTCACGCCGTTGGCCGTGTAGATGGCCGGCTGCGCCCCGGTGAGGCTGGGGGCGAGCGTGATGTCGGCGCCCACGATGGTGGCGTTGAGCGCCATGTGATGCCCGCCGAACTGCACCCTCCACGGACTGGTGGCCGATGGAGTCCCGAGGATGGAGATGTAGTACTCCGCCCTGCCGAAGGTGAACGGCCCCCCGGTGGTGGTGCTCTTGAGCACCTCGTCGGCGTTCACGGCGTCCACCACCTGCTGGTAGCCCTTGGCGCTGAGGAGGGTGGCGAGCAGCTCGAAGGTGGCCTGCTGCTGCGTTTGCGTCATGCTGCCCAGCTTCACGCCCTTGCGCTGGAAGCCGCCGGTCGGCAGGTTCGACCAGCGGGTGCGCTGGGCCGAGTCGTCGTAGTCGAAGCGGACCTCGCTCTTCTGGGTGCCGTCCAGGCTCTCCAGGAACTTCTGGGCGGCGGTGACGCACTTGTAGGTGTTGTCTCCCTCGGGCGGCGCGGGGACGGAGATGGGCGTCGAGGGGGTGGACCCACCACACGCGTACAACGCGGCAACCGACGCCGATAGCAGCAACCTGGATGCGAAGGGACGGCTCACTTGGGACTCCTGAGGGAGGGGGCGCCTCCTGGGGGCGCGAGCCAGCCCTTCGCAGGTTCCATGCCACCTGGACTTCCAATGGTTTCAACCCTTTAGGGCATCCGCCGTTGTACCCAGGCCGTGCAGGTGTACCCGGAGCGTACGCTTTTGGACACGGGGGCCCGCGGGCTATGGTGCTCCAGGTCAGATGTCGCTTCGCCGTCGCTTCATTCTGGTGCTCGGACTCGCCGTCATCGCGCTCGGCGCGGCGGCGCTCGCGGTGCTGCAACTGCGTGCGCAGAGCGCCACGGAGAGGGCGAAGGCCGCGTTCGCCCAGGCCGATACCGTGGTGGAGGCCCTGTCGGGTCAGCTCGAGGCCAACCCGTCGCTCGAGCTGGCGGCCAGCGCTCCGGCGGAGCAGGCGCGGTTGCGGAGCTTCGTCGCCTCGCTCCTGGCCCCGCTCGTGGATGCGAGCGCGGGTTACTGCGCGAGTGATGGCACGCTGCTGCTCACCGAGACCGTGGCGCCGCCCATCTCCGAGCCGGACCCCAGGCTCGCGAATGGGCCGCATGCGCATGTCTTCAACCGCCCCCACCGGTTGCTCCCTCTGGACCAGCATGCCGTGGAGGAGGCGTGCCGCGCCCAGCGAGCCGGGCACCTGGAACACGGGCGCTTCACCGCCCCCAAGGACGTCCTCTTCATCTCCGTCCTGGGGACCGCGCGCCCGGTGGCGGCCTGGGCGCTCGTGCGGCTGCCCAACCGTGCTCGGGAGGGCACGGGGGCCGGGTGGGCGGTCCACGTCGGCCTCATCGGTGTCCTCACCCTGGCGCTCGTCGGACTCACCGCGGAGGCGCTGTGGCTGCTGCGGCGGGGGGCCGCGCAGTTGCTGCAGGCCCAGGAGCGGCTCGCCCAGAATCTCCACACCGAGGTGCCACGGCCTCGGGCGGAGGAGTTCGCGCGCCTGGCGGAGGGGCTGCGGACGATGGCGCACAGACTCATCGCGGCGCAGGAGCGGGAGCGGTTGCTGGAGCGCCGTCTCGGACAGGAGCAGCGCCTGGTGTCGCTCGGACGGGTCATCGCGGGCGTGGCCCACGAGGTGCGCAACCCCCTCACGGGGATGAAGCTGCTGCTGGACACCATGCTCCGCCGCCGGCTCGATGAGCGCTCGAAGGGAGACATCGCCACCTGCCTCCAGGAGATAGAGCGGTTGGATCAGGTGGTCGGCTCGCTGCTGCTCGTGGCGCGCAAGGTGGCGCCCACCAAGGCGCTGGTGGACCTCGGGGCGCTGGCCGACGAGCGGCTGCGTGCGGCCGAATCCCTGGCGCGGGAGCGGCGCGTGAGGCTGGTGCGCCAGGGTTCCGCCCTCTGCATGGCCAACCGCGAGCAGATGATCCGGGTGCTCGACAACCTCGTTCGCAACGCCATTGAAGCCAGCCCGCGGGAAGCCGAGGTGCGCATCCACCTCGAGCGCTCGGAGCAGCAGGTGCGCCTCATCGTCGTCGACCGGGGCGAAGGCGTTCCCCTCCAGCGCGAGGGCGAGCTCTTCGAGCCCTTCTTCACCCTCAAGCCGGAGGGGACCGGACTGGGCCTCTTCCTGTCTCGCAGCCTGGTGGAGGCCCACGGGGGGAGCCTCGCCTATCACCGGGAGCCGGGTGAGACGCGCTTCGTCGTCACCCTCCCCATGGAAGGTTCAGATGCCTGACGTGCCCTGCATCCTCGTCATCGACGATGACCGGACCATTCGGGAGGCGCTCGCCTCGACACTCGAGGAGGCGGGGTATGCCGTGCGCGCGACGGACGGGGTGAAGGCGGGGCTGCGCCTGTTGCAGGAGGGAAGAACGGACGCGGTGCTGCTGGACATCCGCCTCAAGGACGGAGACGGGCTGGCGCTGCTCGCGGAGCTGCGGCGGATGAAGCCCGGGGTCCCCGTCATCATGGCCACCGCGTACGGAGACAGCGAGCGCACCATCCGCGCCATGAAGGAGGGGGCCTTCGACTACGTGACCAAGCCGTTCAACCTCGAGGTGTTGCTGGCGAGCGTGGCCCGCGCCGTGCGCACGCCTCCGGTGGCCCGGGTGGAGCGGCACTCGGAGGGGACCTTCATCGGCTCGAGCCCCGCGATGCTGGAGGTCTGGAAGGCCATTGGCCGGGCGGCGGCGAGCGACGTGCCGGTCCTCATCACGGGCGAGAGCGGCGTGGGCAAGGAGCTCGTCGCCCAGGCCATTCACGCGCACTCGGCGAGGCGGGCGGAGCCGTTCGTGGCGGTCAACATCGCCGCGCTGTCCCCCTCCCTCATCGAGAGCGAGCTGTTCGGACACGAGAAGGGCGCCTTCACCGGGGCCACGCTCCGGCGCGAGGGCCGCTTCGAGCTGGCCGCCAGGGGCACCCTCTTCCTGGACGAGATGGGGGAGATGGACCTGGCGCTGCAGAGCAAGCTGCTGCGCGTGCTCGAGGATGGGCGCTTCGAGCGCGTGGGAGGTACCGAGCCGCTCGTCTCCCAGGCGCGCATCCTGGCGGCGACCTCGCGTCCGGTGACGCCGGGGGCGCCCCAGGCCTCGCTGCGCGATGACCTCTACTACCGCATGGGCGTGGTGCGTATCGAGGTGCCGCCCTTGCGCAAGCGGCGGCAGGACATTCCGCTGCTGGTGGACGCCTTCCTGCGCCGGGCGAGCGCCCAGCGGCGCGCGGTGTCCGAGGCGGCGATGCGGCACCTGGTGAGCTACGACTGGCCCGGCAATGTCCGCCAGTTGCTCCACGCGGTGGAGAACGCCTGCGTCATGTCCACCGCCGAGGTGCTCGACGTGGCGGACTTCGAACCGAGGGGCGCGGCGTCGCAGGAGCCGCTGCCCGAGGATTCCGACCTGGATCTCACGCGCAACCTCGAGCGCCTGGAGCGGCGGCTGCTCGAGCGGGCGCTGGAGAGCGCCAAGGGCAACCGTGCGCAGGCGGCGCGGCTGCTCGGCATCCGGCGGGCGCTGCTCTACGCGCGGATGAAGCACCTGGGGCTCTCCTGAGGCGGAGCGCGGAGGCCGGGGCACTCATCGGGGCACTCATTCCTGCACGCTCGGGCGCATCACGCCCACGGGGACCAGCACGCGCACTTCGAGAACTGGGTGCCCAACTACGGCATCGATGACCCGTAGGCGGGCTCGTGCGGCACGCCCTACACGCGGTGGACCTCGCAGGGCGCGTACCGGGGCCTGCCGGGAATCGCCTGTCAGTAGCGGTTGACGGGTGAGGGGGAGTCCCTGACCGGGGAACCGGGAGGCTGGGTGGAGGATCCACCCACCTCTCGGGTGGGAGGGACGTGCTCACGTCTCGCGGCGGCTACCGCGGAACAGCCCTCCAAGGAGAATGAGCGCGAGGACAGCGCCCGAGCCCGGCGAGCTGCCACAGCCGCAGCCGCCCGTGCCCTCGTCGGGAGCAACTCCGCCTCCGCCACCCGTGCCACCATCACGCGGCGAGCCCGAGCCTCCATCCGGAGCGGGGCCGGTTCCTCCATCTGGAGCGGGGCCGGTTCCTCCATCCGGAGCGGGGCCGGTTCCTCCATCCGTCCCTGGGGGAACGGTCGAGAACGTCGCCTTGATCAAGTGGGCTTGGGTGACCGTGTGAACGAGCGGGTTGCCTGAACCCGCGGGGACTCCATCGACCGTCCAGGCGCTGAAGCGAGAGCCGGTGTCTGGGATCGCGGTGAGGGTGATCGTGCTCCCGGCCGGGTAGCTGGCGAGGTTGGGTGACACGTTGACCGAGCCGCCGGAGGTGACGGAGATCGCGAGCGGGTAGCTGGCGGTCGCGCTCCCAGTGGTGGTGAACGTCTGGTTCGCCCCGAAGGTGGTCACCCCGGTCGAGGAGACGAAGCGCAGGCGCCATTGGTAGGTCGTGCCGGGCGAGAGGCCGGACCAGTCGATGTTGATATCGGCCCAGTCATGGTCACCGATCGCGAACGGGCCCTTCCCGGGGAGTCCGTAGGAGGTGCTCGTGCCCAGGTCGGCGTAGGCGTTGCCCTGGGTATAGTGGTTCCAAAGTCTCCCAGCCGTCCTGGCCGTCGTGTCACCGAGGGTGAGGGTGGAGGGGCTCGGGTAGGAGATCGCCGGCGGGTTCGGGAAGACGAACACCCCGATCCGGGGGAACTGGGTATACGTCGAGTCGGTGATGACCTTGATCGCGGCCCGGAAGTACTCGTTGGTGGAAGAGCCACTCAGCGTCTTCTTCGACAGCAAGGGGACCCAGAGCTCGAACATCTTCCCGTAGGGAACGGGGAAGGTCGTGTTCTGGGGCTGGTAGAAGACGTGGCCCCCATTCGGCCCGAGGTACGGCGTCTGCGGGCACTCGGAGCGAGGGAGCTCGGACTGCGCACCAGTCGAGATCTCGGTGTAGACGCAGCGCACGGGATTCTGCGTGCTGATCGCGAGCACCGTCTGAGGCGGCAGAAGCAACTCGGGAGAGACCTGGGCACCTCCGGAACAGGCGTTCCCAATCACCGCCAGGCGTGCGGTGACGTAGTAGACGTCGCCCACCTTGGGAGTCGAGGAGTCGCCGTAGTAGCCGGCCTGGGCCTTGGTCAGGACTTCGTAGTTCCCCGTGACGCAGGCGTAGTGCCAGGCGTCATCGAAGACACCGTAGTTCCACGCGGGAGCCGCCGACGCGGAGCTGACGAGCAACAGGCCCAGCGCGACAGCGCCCCAGGCGGAAATACTTCGTCGATTTCGCATCCATTCCCTCCATTGTAAACCTTTGACGCTAGGTCTTGGATGCTGAAAAGTATAGGACGGAGAGGAGACATCACTCACATCCCGGAAGGGGATGCGTGGACTCCGTCAGCGCACGGCCACCGTCACCCACGTACGGGTAGAAATGGGGATGGAGCACCAGCCCCTCCCCCGGGCCGAACTCCAGGTCCAGGTGGTATAAAACCTTTTCCGGGGCCGTTCGTGGAAGCGTCCATGATCAAGCACTCGCTCCTGTGTCTCGGCCTGATGGCACTGCCCGGTTCCGCTTTCGCGGAGTCTCCCCCCGCCACCAAATCCGCCCCTCAGCAGAACCGCCCCGCCGTGACGCCCGGGGCGCTCGAGGCGGCCAGCTCCGCGCCCAGGGTGCAGATCGCCCTGCTCCTGGACACCAGCAGCAGCATGGACGGCCTCATCGAGCAGACCAAGCGCCAGCTGTGGACGGTGGTGAATGCCTTCGCGAAGGCCCAGCGGGACGGCCAGCAGGCCCGGCTGGAGATCGCCCTCTACGAGTACGGCAACGACACGCTCTCCGCCGAGAGCGGCTACATCCGCCAGGTGGTCCCGCTCACCACGGACCTGGACCGGGTGTCCGAGCACCTCTTCGCCCTGAAGACGAACGGCGGCAGCGAGTTCTGCGGCCAGGCCATCCAGAAGGCCACGCAGCAGCTCGAGTGGAGCAAGTCCAAGAAGGACCTGAAGCTCATCTACATCGCGGGCAACGAGCCCTTCAGCCAGGGGCCGGTGGCGTTCCGCACGGCCATCTCCGCGGCGAAGGAGCACGGCATCATGGTGAACACCATCCACTGCGGCCCCCCGGAGGTCGGCGCGAACAGCGGCTGGGCCGAGGCGGCGCGCTTCGCGGGCGGGCAGCCCTTCAACATCGACCAGAACCAGGCCGTCGCGATGATCGCCGCGCCCCAGGACGAGGAGATCGCGAAGCTGGGCGTGGAGCTGAACAAGACGTACCTGAGCTACGGGCGCGCGGGCGCGGAGTCCAAGAAGCGCCAGGAAGCCCAGGACGTCAACGCCAGCGGCAACGCCGTCAGCGCCACCACGCGCGCCATGTCCAAGGCCTCGCGGCTCTACGACAACTCGAGCTGGGACCTGGTGGACGGCACCAAGCAGGGCAAGGTGAAGCTGGAGGCGCTCAAGGACGAGGAGCTGACCGAGGAGCTGCGCGGCAAGAGCGCCGAGGAGCGCAAGGCCGTGCTCGAGGCCAAGGAGAAGGAGCGCGCGGAGCTGCAGGCCCGCATCCAGAAGCTGAGCCAGGAGCGGCAGCAGTACCTGGCCGGCAAGCAGAAGGAGCTGGCCGCCGAGGGGAAGAACACGCTCGACAAGGCCATCCTCGACTCGGTGCAGACCCAGGCCAAGGCCCAGAGCTTCACACTGGAGTGAGGGCCGGTGATATGACGCGTGGCGTCGAGCGGGAGGGCTGTGCCAAGCTGCGCCGCCCCCCGCTCGTACGACCGAAAGGAAGCGTCTTGAGTCCGTCGCGCCCCCTGGAGTTTGCCCGTAGCACGGAGAAGGAGCCCCACCTGGAGCGGGCCCGCGCCATCCTGCGTGCCCATCCCGAGATCAAGGACCTGTGCGGCCCCACGCCCATCACGGCCCTCTTCGTGCTGCTGCTGGTGGGGGGACAGGTGGCCATCGCCTGGGCCCTGCGTGACTCGCCGTGGTGGGCGCTGCTGGCCACGGCGTGGCTGGTGGGCGCCTTCATCGACCACGGCCTGTGGGTGCTCATCCACGAGTGCACCCACAACCTCGTGTTCCGCAGCCCGCGCCTCAACGCCGTGCTGCAGCTCTTCACCAACCTGCCCATCCTCTTCCCGGCGGCGGCGTCCTTCCGCAAGTACCACCTCATCCACCACCGCTTCCAGGGGGACCCGGAGCTGGACGCGGACCTGGCCACGCCCTTCGAGGCGAAGCTGATCGGCAACTCGTTCTGGGGCAAGGCCTTCTGGGAGCTCAACTTCTGGGCCTTCCAGGCCATGCGCGTGTCGCGGCTCAAGCGCATCCCGCTCGTCGATGGCTGGTACATCGCCAACTTCGCCATCCAGATCGCCTTCATCGCGGGCGTCTGGGCGCTGCTGGGGCCTCGCGCGCTCGTCTACATGTTCCTGGCGTCCATCTTCGCCATCGGCCTGCATCCACTGGGCGCGCGGTGGATCCAGGAGCACTTCCTCGTCAAGGCGCCCCAGGAGACGTACTCGTACTACGGGCCGCTCAACTGGGTGGCCTTCAACGTGGGCTACCACAACGAGCACCACGACGTGATGCGCGTGCCCTGGACGCGGCTGCCCCAGGTGCGCAAGCTCGCCCCCGAGTTCTACGACTCGCTGCACTACCACACGTCGTGGACGGCGCTGTGGCTCAAGTTCCTCTTCGACCCCTCCCTGTCGCTCTACAGCCGAATGACGCGCACGGGCGGCTCGGGAGACGGCACGGTGCAGGCCGAGGACTCCGCCAAGGCCGCCTGAGCAGAACGGGAGCCGGGTGCCCGCGAGGGGCCCGGCTCAACCCACCGCCGCCAGGGGCGACTCGGCGTAGCGCGTGAGCAGATCCCTCGGCGTGCCGAACACGCCAATGGCCCCCGCGGACCGGAGCTCCTCGTCCGTGAAGCCGCCGCACACCAGCCCCACGCACCGCATCCCCAGCCGCACGGCGCCCTCGACATCGCAGGGCAGCGCCGCGATGGCCAGCACGTCGTCGGTCCCATCGAGCCCCAGCAGCCGGACGGCCTCCGCGGGAATCTCCTCGTGCAACCGGTTGCGGTCCACCTCCGCGTCCGTGGTGCGCGCGTCGATGAGCGCCTCCACCCCGAGCAGCTCGATGTAGTGCTCCAGCTCGTCCGGGTCCGCGGTGGAGGCCAGGGCGATGCGCCAGCCGTCCTCGCGCAGGTGCCTCAGCAGCTCGGGAGCCCCGAGGAAGGGCCGCACCTTGTGCAGGTACTCCTCGTGGAAGAGCGCCCGGTAGAAGCTCGCCAGCTCGTCGGCGTAGCGCAGGTACTCGTCCTCGGGGAGGAATACGGAGAGGAACCGGTCCCCCATGCGCGCCATCTGCGCGAGCACCCGGGGCAGGCGCACCTGACGGCCGTAGCGCGCCAGGGCCTCCTGCCAGGCCCGCGCGCGCAGCACGTGGGTGTCCACCAGCGTCCCATCCACCTCGAAGACGATTGCCTTGGGCACTCCGTACATCCTCCGGTTACGAAATCGCGCACTCCCAACCCCCGTCGCCCCCCGGGAAAGTCCAGGGCCGCAACCGGACGGCCGAGAGGCATGCGCCTCGCCTCCCAGCCCCCCAGCAGCCGGGCAGGAGGGCCGGGACTCACTCCCGGGCGTGGCGCCTCACTTCGTGACAAGCGCCTCTCGTATGACGAGCGCGTGGCCTCAGTCCCTCCCGGGGCCCCTTGGAAGCACAACCGCCCAAGAAGATGGCGCGTGCCTGGCCTGCCCGGAAAGAAGGCAGGTGATTGCCGTGTGTGATAGTCGTCCTGCCGGAGTGAGCGGGTATTGCTTGCTTGGACGCCGCCGCTTGGGGTGTTTCCGGAGGGCGCGCACGATGAGGACTCACCCGTGGGCCGTGCTGCCGCTGTGCCTCTGTCCAGCGCTGGACGGGGCAATGGATTCTCCCTCGCCCGACAGCGAGTCTCCCCTGCCAGCTGCCTACGCCACGTGGCGCTACCTGGCGCGCCTGGAGGCCACCGGGCTGGCGCTGCTGCCAGGCGGCGATGTGGGGGGAGTGGAGCGCTACGCCCAGGTAACTGATGGGGCATCGGGCCCGGGTGCCTTCGCCTCGCTGGGCCTGGGGGTGGACCATGCGCGCTGAGGCGTGGGCGTCCAGGTGGGCGGCGCTGCTGGGGGCTGTGCTGCTCTCCACCGGCTGCGTCACGCTGGCGCCGAGACAGGGCGGCAGCACCTCGGAGGGCTCCCGCGCCTTCTCCGCGTTGCGAGAGACGGCGGCGACTGCGTCCCCGCTCGAGGCCCCCTCCCCTCTTGCGTCTACCGAGCTGGGCAAGCACGCCCTCTCCGCCGAGCCGGGCGCGCAGGAGCGGCTGCACCGCCGCCGCAGCGCCCGTGGACTGGGCCCGGACGCGGCCCTGGTGAGCGTGGGCGAGGCGCCCGCGTCCGAGGTGGCCAGCGCGGGGCCTTCCCCGCAGGAGCCGCCCTCGTGCGGAGGGCAGGCCGTGCCCCCGGGCTGGCCCGACTTCTCCTCCAGCCGTGACGAACTGCTGGCGCCCTTCCTCACCTGTACGTCGCCCGGGGAAGTCCT
>NZ_DBNGVP010000105.1:0-27668 GCF_057119385.1 Archangium sp.
GCGCCGTGGGCTGGATCATCACCCCGTGGGAGTCCTCGCCCGCGAGGACGTGGTGGTGGATGTCATTGTTCTCGAGCGTGGCGCCATTGGCTCCATTGTGGAAGCTCACCCCCGCGCCATACTTCGCATGGTGGATCTCCGAGTCGGCGAGCAGCGTGCCCTGGACGTTGCCGGAGAACGCCACCCCGATGGCCGGACGGTTCTCGACGTCGATGTCGAAGCCCCGGATGGTCCAATGGCTGCGCCCCACCACCATGAGGGCGCCGGACTGGGAGCCCAGGACGATGCGGGGCTTGCCCTCGCCCAGCAGGGTGATGGGAGCCGAGGCGGTGCCATCGCGGACGGAGCCCATGAGGAGGACGCGCTCGGCGTAGGTGCCGGCGCGCACGCGGATGAGCTCGCCCGGCCCGGCCAGGGAGACGGCCCGGGAGATGGTGCGCAGCGGGGCCGCGGCCGTACCCGCCGCCGCGTCGTTGCCCGTGGTGCTCACCACCCACTCGCGTACGGGGTGGGCTGGGACGATCGGAGCCGTGGGCCCGGCGCTCGAGGAGGAGGTGGGAACGCCCGGGGGCCCGTCTGGCTGGATGGCGTCCGAGCCGATCGCGCCGCTCGTTCCCGGGGCGGCTCCTCCTCCACACGCGGAGGCCAGCAGCGCGGCGGCGAGCAGAGGGGACAGGGTGGATGCAATGCGCATGGGGACAATCCCTCGTGGGAAAGAGTGAGTGGTCTGGGACACCGCGCGGACGCGGTTGATTCCGGCGGGTGAAGGCCCAGGAGCGGGGGGAGTGGCCGCTGGCTGGCATGCCCCGCGGGCCCGGGGTCTCATCCAGCAGCCGATGCTTCATTGCCCTCCAGATGGTGCGCTGGGAGGCAATGGTCCCCACGCCCCCAGGTGCGCACCCTGGGGTCACCGCGGAAACGAGCAGGCCTTGGCTCGGTGGATGGGCGTGGGGGGATGAGCATGGGACGCAAGCCGAGAGAGGGCCGGGACCGCTGGGCATTCGGATTCCTGCTCGCGTTCCTGGTCTGCATCTATCTCAGCCCGGGTGAGTGGATTCCCGGGGCCGCGCAGTGGCGGCCGGCGCTGCTGACGTCGGCCGTGGCCACGGGCCTGTTCCTCCTGGGACGCGTGGGGCGCAGGCAGCCGCTGTGGGCGGATGGCCAGCGGGGCGTGCTCCTCATGTGCTTCTGTGGCCTGGTCTTCGTCTCCGTGCGCTGGTCGCTGTACCCGGACGTCACGCGCTCCACGGCGGTGGAGCTCCTCAAGTGGGTGCTCGTCTATTTGACGGTCGTCAACCTCGTGACGACGGAGCGGCGCCTGCGGTGGGCCCTGCTCGCCCTCATCCTGTCCTCGCTCGTCACCTCCCGCGGGGTCATCGCCTGGCACCACGCGGGGGTGGACATGGTGGAGGGCTACCGCGCGCGGTGGCTGGGCGTGTACGCGGATCCCAACCGCATGGCGATGAGCGTGGGCATCGTGGTTCCCCTGGCGGTGGCCTTCTTCGTCCGGCGGCAGACCCTGTGGGTGGTGCGCCTGGCCTGTGGCGTGGCCGCCGCGATGGCCATCACCGCCATGGTGTTGAGCTACTCGCGCGGCGGCTTCCTGGGGCTCGTGGCTTCCGCGGCGACATGGCTGGTGTTGGAGCGCCGCCTGGGCCGCACGCTCCTCGTCGTGGGCGTGGCCGCGGCCATGCTGGTGCTCTCTCCGCGGAGCTTCTGGGAGCGGACCCGCACGGTGTCCACCTATGAGCAGGATGCCTCGGCGATGAGCCGCGTGGAGGCCTGGACGGTGGCCTCGCGGGTGAGCCTGGAGCACCCGCTGCTGGGCGTGGGGGCGGGCACCTTCCCCTTCGCGTGGCAGCTCTATGGGCCCCAGAACGCGAGCGGCCGGGTGTACGCCGCGCACAATGTCTTCCTCCAGGTCATCTCGGACCTGGGATTCGTGGGGCTGGGGCTCTTCCTGGCCTTCATCGGCGCGGTGCTCGGGCCCCTGTGGCAGGCCGCGCGGGAGAAGGAGCAGGGCTGGCAGGCCCGGGCGCTCACGGCGTCGGTGGTGGGCTACCTGGTGTCCTGCCTCTTCGCGGGCTTCCTGGTGTCCGTCCACTTCTACGTGCTCTTCGCGCTGGCCTCCTGCGGGGAGCGGCTGGCCCGCGCCTCCCCGGTGCCGGTGGAGGGCACGTCCAGCGGGGGCGCGCGCTCCCCCGCGCCACTCGAGCCCCACGCGCCCCTTACGGGAGGGGAAGCGCCCCAGCCCGGACGTCTCGCCCGGGGCGACACGTGGGGAGGACTGTGACATGGCGGCGGAGGGGACAGCGGCGGAGGCGGCAACGCGGCAGCAGCGCGGCACGAGCGCCACGCGACAGGCCCTGCCGCTCGTGCTCGCGCGCATGACGGCGGCCGTCATCACCGTGGTCACCCCGCTGTACCTCGCGCGCACGCTGTCGCTCGAGGAGTACGGCACCTACAAGCAGATCTTCCTGCTGTGCGGTCCGATCCTGAGCATCCTGCCGCTGGGGATGGCGCAGAGCCTCTACTACTTCGTGCCGCGGGCCCAGGGGCCCCGGGCCGTCCTCCTGCAGACGCAGCTCTTCAACCTGACCATGGGGCTCGTGGGGGCGGTGCTCCTCTGGGTGGCGCTCCCCTTCGCCGCGGAGCGGTTCCCCAACCCGGCACTGCTGCTGTTCCGCCGCGAGCTCGCCTTCTTCGTCCTCTTCTCCCTGGCCGGCGGGCTGCTGGAGACGACCCTGACCAGCCAGGGCCGCACCCGGGCGTCGGCGCTCGTGTACGTGAGCTACGAGGTGCTCAAGAGCGTGGCGCTCGTCGTGCCGTTCCTCCTGGGCTTGGGGATGAAGGGGGCCCTGGCGGCGCTCGCGGCCCTGACCCTGACGCGCTTCTGCGTGACGCTCTGGATGGTGCTCTCGGCGGAGGGCGGGCGGCCCTCGTGGACCGGCCTGCGCGCGCAGCTCGCCTACGCGCTGCCGTTCGGCGCGGCGATGATGATCAGCATTCCCCAACAGGTCGCGCACCAATACGCCGTCGCACTGGGCGTGACGCCCGCGCTCTACGCCGTGTACGCGGTGGGCTGCTTCCAGGTGCCGCTGGTGGATCTGCTCTACTCGCCCACGAGCGAAGTCCTCATGGTGCGCGTGGGCCAGTTGGACAAGCAGGGGCTCGGCGAACAGGCGGCCGGACTCTTCCGGGAGGCCGCGCGCAAGCTCGCCATGGTCTTCATCCCGGCGAGCGCCTTCCTCGTCCTCAGCGCACCGTGGGTGGTGCGCGCGCTGTTCGGCGCCAGGTTCGACGCCGCGGTCCCCATCTTCCGGGTGAGCGTGCTGGGCATCATGCTCGCGTGCCTGCCGATGGACGGGCTGCTGCGCGCGCGCGGCCAGACACGCACCATCTTCTTCTCCTACCTGGGCAAGGCGGCCGTCACGGTGCCGCTGCTCGCGGTGCTGGTGCCCTGGCTGGGGATGCTCGGCGGCATCCTGGCCTGGCTCCTGGCGGAGGTGGTGGGCAAGGCGCTGCTCTTGCGGCAGTTGCCGCGCGCGCTCGCCGCTGGAGGGCCGCCGCCCGCGCTGCGCGACTGGCTTCCCGTGAAGGAGCTCGCCCGGCTGTGCGGCGCCACGGGGCTCTGCGTGGGGGCGGTGCTCGCCACCACCCCCCGGCTGGGCCCCCTGCTCGAGACGCTGGGCGGACGCGAAGGCGCGCTGTTGCACGTCGCCGCCGCGGGCGTCCTGTTCACCGGCGCCCTGGTGCCGCTCCTCCAGGTGTTCGGGCTGCGGCCCCTCGCCCTGCTCGCCTCGCTCAGGCGCTGAAGCACTCGAGACCTTCCTCGCGGGTGCCTGCCTCCCGCGCAACCTGAAGCAGTCAGCCGTTGGAGGACACGAAGCCATGCGGATTGCATTCATCGTCGGGACCCCGCCCAAGAAGCTCGGGTCATTGGAGCAGTGGGTCCTCGGAGTCTGCGCCGAGGCGCTCCGCCGGGGCCACACGCTGGACCTGTTCACCCTCCTGCCCGTGCACCCCGTGTTACAGCAGGAGTTGGACCGGCTGGGCGTCGGCTTCGGCTCCATCGAGTCGCTCAGGGCGGCACCCGTGGCGGCCGCGCGGCGGCTCGCCAGTTACGACCTCATCTACGCGAACATGCTGCCACCGCGCTCGCAGGTGGCGTTCAGTTGCTACGCCGCCTGGCCCGCCCCGCTCGTCTTCGTGGAACACTGCGGGGACATCCACACGCCCGTGGCGCCGCTGCGCAGGTTTCTCTCCCGGGCGCTCGATCAGGTGACGCTCCGCCGCGTGAACGAGCTGGTCGGCGTGTCCGAGTACGTGCGCGGGCGCGACGTCGAGCGCTTCGGCCTGGAGGCCCGGCGCACGCGCGTCATCCACAATGGCGTGGACCCCAGCCGGTTCACGACGGAGAAGACACCCAATCCGACTGGCGCGCTGCGCATGATCTGCGTGTCGCAGCTCATCCCCGAGAAGGGCATCGACGTGCTGCTGCGGGCCATGACGCTCACGCGCGCCCAGGACTGCACGCTGCGCGTGGTGGGGTATGGCCGGATGGAGGAGCCCTACAAGGCGCTCGTGCGTGAGCTGAAGCTGGAGAAGCGGGTGGAGTTCCTCGGGATGCGCGACGACGTGCACCTGCTGCTGCGCGACGCGGAGGTGTGCGTGCACACGCCCACCCTGGAAGAGGCCTTCGGGCTCGCCGTCACCGAGGGGATGGTCAGTGGGTGCGGCGTCATCGCGACGCGCAGCGGCGGCATCCCGGAGATCATCGATGATGGGGTGAATGGCCTGCTCGTCCCGAAGGGCGATGCGGCCACGCTCGCGAAGGCCATCGACACCCTGGCGTTCGATCCGGCGCTGCGCGCGCGGCTCGGAGCCGAGGGCCGGCGCAAGGTGGAGCGCGCCTTCACGCTCTCGCGCTGCATCAGCGAGCACGTGGACTGCATGGAGCAGGTGGCCTCCGAGCGCAGGGGCGTCCCGGTGCGGCCGCGCCCCGTCCCCGTCCCCGAGGCCGCGGTACGGCCCGCGTTCGGCGTCAGCGGCGTGCCGGCCCAGGTGGGGACGCAAGGGGTACCGGCCAATGCGGTGAGCCCTCAGGGCTGAGCTCTGCGGCGAACGGGCCGGGTCCGGACGAGGGGCTCCGTGACAGGGAGGGAGGCGCGGCGGATGGGAACAGGGCGAATCAGTGCGGTGCTGCTGTGTCTGGGGACACTCCTCGTGACCCGATGCGTCCCCACCCTGCCCCCGGAGGGCCTCGAGGAGGCCCCCGTGAGCAGCGGGCAGGAGCCGGAGCCACCCCCGCCGGAGCCTCCGCCGCCGGAGCACCCCGTGTTCCAACCGGGCTTCCACCTCGCGCTGCGCTGGTCCCACGCCGTGAGCAGTACCACCACGTTCCGCCTGCGCGTGCCGGTGAGCAGGGGGGGTCAGCGGGTGCGGCTCGCCTTCCGCTCGGGAGACGGCGCCCTGGTGTTGCGGCGGGTCACCCTTGCCCGGGCCGGCGGCGAGGGCTCGCTGGCCTCGGAGCCGGTGCCCGTGACGTTCTCCGGCTCGCCCGGTGTCTCCGTGACGGCGAGGACGCGCGTGGTCTCGGAACCCGTGTCCTTCCCCATCCGCCTGGGTGACGAGCTGGCGGTGTCCTTCGAGGTGGAGGGCCAGCTGGCCGCGAGCTCCATCGAGCTGCTCCCCGGCGGCTTCATGCGCCCGGGCTCGTGGGCCAGCACGCCGGGCCCGCTGGGGGGCCTGCCCTGGGCGGTGCCCGTGGGCCTGGCCACCGTGGAGGTCGAGGGTCCTCCCTCGCGGGCCTTCGTCGCCCTGGGCGACAGCATCACCGAGGGCTACATCGGCGGCCACGATGACCTCCGGGACACCTGGGCCTTCCGGGCCGGTTCCCAGCTCGGGGTGCCCATCGTCAATGCCGGTGTCTCCGGCCAGGGCTTCTACGATGCGCTGCGGTTGCTCGACGGAGAGGTGCTCATGCTGACGGGCATCACCGACTGCATCGTCCTGCTGGGCACCAATGATCTGACGAGCGCTCCGGACAGCGAGCTCCAGGCGCAGATGGCCGAGCTGACGGAGCGGCTGAAACCCTTCTGCCGCACCTGGGTCGGCACCCTGCTGCCCAAGGAGCTCGCCGCCGGCGGCACATACGAGGCGGTGAAGGTGAGCCGGTTGGCGATGAACGCCTGGATACGCACCCACCGGCAACCGGATGTCATCGACTTCGAGGCGGTGATGCACGCGCCGGACAGCGTGCACCGTTTCATCGACGGCCTGGATGAGGATGGCGTCCACCCCAATGCCGCCGGCCACCGCGTCATGGCCGATGAGGTGGTGCGGGCGCTGCGGGCCGATGGCGTGCCGCCACAGGAGGGCTCGGCTGGGAGCGGCACCCCGGGCCCCTGAGCGGGCAGCCGCCACCGAGCGGGGGGCCCAGCCCTGAGATGGCCGGGCGGGAAAGGCTCGATCATCGCGAGCCCGGAATGGGGCCGCGAATGAAAACGGGGTTGATGCGTTCTGCTCACTCATCAGAACGTGAACCCTGGAGCTTTGCATGCCCCATAAAAGCCTTTCCCTGCTGGCGGCCTTGACGGCCCTGCTGGCATTCGCAGGCGTGAGCGAGGCCGCGCGGCTGACCCGGACTCCCTACCTGCAATCCGTGACACCCACGAGCGCGCTGGTCGCCTTCCGGACGGACACGGACTGTGTCCCCCGCGTCCGCTTCGGCCAGGGCACCGACACCTCCCGCATCGCCACCGCACCCACCTCGGGGCGCCTTCATGTGGTGAAGCTGGAGGGACTGCGGGCCGGCACGGAGCACAGCTATTCGGTCGAGGCCTGCGGCGCGACGACGCAGCCCGTGCGCTTCACCACCGCCACCCCTCCCGGCTCGGGGCGCGTGCGCTTCGCGGCCGTGGGCGACTTCGGCACGGGCGCGACGTCCGAGGTGAACGTTGGCCGCACCATCCTCAACCGCAAGCCCGATTTCTTCCTGGGCCTGGGGGACGGGGCCTATGACAACGGCACCGACGCGGAGCACCAGACGAAGCTCTTCCAGCCCCTGGCGCCCCTCCTCGCCGCCGTGCCCATCTACACCACGCCCGGCAACCACGAGTACCTGACGGACAAGGCCCAGCCGTACGTGGACAACTTCTATCTGCCGTCCAACAACCCCGCCGGCACCGAGCGCTACTACTCGTTCGACTGGGGCCCCGCGCACGTCATCTCCCTGGACAGCAGCTGCCTGCTCGCGCTGGGTGTCGCCAAGGGCCGCTGTGATCAGGCCGCGCAACGGGCCTGGCTCATCTCGGATCTCGCTTCCACCCGGCAGCCCTGGAAGATCGTCTTCTTCCATCACCCGCCCTATTCCAGCGCGGCGGAGCACGGCTCCGAGGTGAAGCTCCGTGAGATGTACGCGCCCGTGCTCGAGCAGTATGGCGTGGACATGGTGCTCACCGGGCATGACCATACCTACGAGCGCACCCACCCCATGAAGGGCAACACCGCGGCCGCCGGCGGCGTCACCTACCTCGTCGTGGGCACGGGCTCCCACACCAAGGCCTTTGTCCCCACACAGCCGAGCTGGAGCGCCATGCGCAGCAACCGCTCGTCGGGCTACCTCGATGTCACCATCGAGGATGGGACGCTGACGGGGCAGATGGTGAGCCAGACGGGTGCGGTGCTCGACACCTTCCGGCTCACCAAGGTGCTCGCCCCGCGCCCGCGGCAGCCGGTGCTCAGCGCCGGACTCAACCGGGGTTCCCATCCGCTCGAGGTGCTGCTGAACGCCCAGACCTCCCAGGAGGGGGCCACCCTCGAGTGGGACTTCGGGGACGGGCAGAGGGCCGAGGGCGAGACGGTCTCCCACGTCT
Organism: Archangium sp.; assembly: GCF_057119385.1. NCBI lineage: Bacteria > Pseudomonadati > Myxococcota > Myxococcia > Myxococcales > Archangiaceae > Archangium > Archangium sp. Next base: position 7,878 of record NZ_DBNGVP010000105.1, read on the forward strand.
ATGACAGGCCCGGCTCCTATACCGTCACCCTCACCTCCACCGCCGGCGGCCAGGTGCTCACCCACAGCCTGACGGTCACCGCGGAGGCCACCGCGGGTGAGCCCCCCGCCGGTGAGCCCGCGCCTGGGACGGAGCCCGGGACGCAGACGCCTCCGCCGTCCGGCGCCACGCCGGGTGCCCCCTCCGAGGCCGTGCCGGACCTGGGGTTGGAGCCCTCGCCCCAGGCGGGTTGCTCGGCCACTGGCGCGGGAGCCTGGCTCGTGCTGGCGGCCCCGCTGGCCTGGGTGCTCACCCGGCGCCGCCGCCGCGAGTAGGCAGCCCCACGGGGCGTCTGCTCAACGGATCTCCCAGCGGGCCGGCTCCTGCGCGTTGCGCGCGTAGAAGCGGCCCCCTGGGAGCTCTCCGTAGTAGAGCAGGTCGATCACCCCGACGATGGACTTCCCGTTGAAGAGTCCGATCTCCCCGCGAGCGGGGAAGCCCACCGGCCCGCCCGGGGTGACGGTGGCCGCGGGAGGCGGGGTGGTGATGCCCAGCTCGGCCGCGGTGAAACGCACCGTCTCTCCAGGGGCCAGCGTGCGCTCGGGGACGTTGGGCGTCAGCGCCCTCCGCAGATCCTTGGTGAGGACCATGCCCCGGGTGGACACGGGGGCCGGGCTGTAGTTGTGCAGCTCCACCCAGCCCTCGCGCGGATCGAACGCCGAGAGGGCCAGGCCCAGGGAGCGGGCGCGGTACGCGGCGATCTGCTGGCGGATGTGGGCGTGGCGCTGGGTGACATAGCGCTTCATGTACGGCAACCCGGCCTGGAACTGGGCCAGCCCGTCCTGCCGGTATTTGTCCGGCTGGCTGATGTAGGGATCCTGCATCAGGTGGGGCAGCAGCAGGGCGTGCATCTGCTCGAGCCGGGGGTGGAGCACCTCCGGGTTGAACACCTCGTCGAGCGCGCGCTCCATGAGCCGCAGGGTGCGCTCGCGCAGCTCCGGGTTGAAGGCGATGCGCGTGTTGAGGTTGGAGAAGGTGGGCAACAGGCCCGGCGTGAAGGTCTTGCGCAGCTCATACAGCCGGGTGATCCACGGATCGGCGAGGCTGAAGTTGAAGATGGGGTGGTCGACGATGGGCTCCATCCCCAGCCCGTAGGTGGGCCACCACGTGGCCACCGAGTTGTTCACATCCCAGGGCACGTAGCTCCAGCGCCCCGTCACCCGGTCGTGGATGAAGTAGCTGCGCGAGTCCTGGATGACGTAGTTGCTGATCAGCGCGTCCGTGACGAGGTAGCGCAGGTAGCGCTCCAGCTCCATGCGCTCTTCCAGCATGCGCACCAGGCCGGGCTCCGGGGTGTGGCAGATGGCGTCCTCCAGGGCGAGGATGTCTTCCGAACCCACGTCCTCGTTCGTCTTCTTGTCCCACTCCGTCTGGTAGGGCATGCGCCAGGGCTTCAGCTCGCAATCCCTGGCACCACACCGGTAGATGCTGGCGTCGTCGTCGTCGAAACCGTGGCGGTCGAGGAAGTTCTTGTCGACGCGCTCGAGGTCCAGGTACACCCCCTGGTACACGCCATTGAGGGTCAAGCGGACATAGCGCGCATGCGGGGCCGGGACGCCGAGCGCCTGCAGCAGATCATAGCCGAGCTTCTCCACCATCAAGGTGCTGTCCTGGTACTCGGCGATCAGGTTGTGCTTGCGCCGGCCGTCGAACTTCACGCCATCGGGGAACTCGATGCGCCAGCTGCGCTTCGGGAAGGAGCGGGCGCTCGAGCCGCGCAGGCGCAGCCCCACCGGCTGGCTCCTGCCCTGGAAGGAGAAGGTGGCCGCCTGGGCCTCCAGGCCAGGGCGCCGATCGAGCTCCGCCAGGAGCTCCGGGGCGATGGTGATGTCATAGGAAGGCAGGTCCACCTGGAGCGGCGGCAGCTGGAACGGCCCGGGTTGCACCACCGGCGGGCGCGGCGGCGGCGCTCCGTCCGGCGTGGATTGCGGCGGATGGACGGGAGGTGCTTCCGCGAGGGGCGGTGCTTCCCCGGAGGAAACCGACCCGCCGGGTGGAGCGCCGCCCTGCCCTCCACCGCCACCACATGCCATGAGACAGATGAACAACAAGCCCCATTTCCGGAGAATGCGAGTCTTCATATCCTGGCCTGGGAGCAATACGAAGGCCACGCCCCCACGCCCATTCGCTCACAGGTGCCCTGTACAGCGGTTGGAGATTGGGCAGACGGCTTCCTCGCATGGAGCTTCCGGGTTCCATCCTTTGGAGAAAGGGTTTCAGAGGGAAAGCAAAGACAGTCAGGGAGCAAGGGGACCGGTTCGAGGAGTGGCAGCCGGCTCGGGAGCCGCGACCGGGAGCTCCGGGACGGCGGTGAGGTGGCCCGGCGGGTGGAGGACGAGCCCGGCCGCGTCCTCGCACCAGTCCACGTGCTGCCGCACGGTGCGGGACAGCCTGTAGTGCTCGCGGGCACGCCGCCGCGCCGACTCACCGAGCCGGCGCCGCAACTCCGGTTCACGCACCAGGCGGTCGATCGCGGCGGCGAGGCCGGCTTCGTCCCCCGGCTCCACCAGGAGGCCGGTGCTGCCGTGCTGGATGACCTCGGGGATTCCGCCGGCCCGCGAGGCCACCACGGCGCAGCCACAGGCCATGGCTTCCGCGATGGTCAGGCCGAATGCCTCCAGCAGCGTGGGCTGGATGCAGATGTCCGACGCGCCGAGCAGATCATGCACGTCGTTGCGCAGCCCGAGGAACTCCGTCTGGTGTTGGATGCCGAGCTCCACCGAGAGCTCGCGCAGGGATTGCAGCTCCGGGCCGTCTCCGACGACACGCAGGCGCACCCTGGGCGAGCGCAGCCGCCCGAGGGCCCGCAGCAGGTGGTGCACGCCCTTGCTCTTCACGAGGTTGGCGATGGTGATGAGCTCCACCCGCCCGCCCGCTCGCGTGCGGGGAAGAAAGCGCCGGGTGTCCACGCCATTGAAGATGGTGCGGGAGCGGTGGGGAGGGAGCCCCAGGCGCCGGCCCTCCTTGACACGGACGTGCTCGGAGACACCGGCCAGGCTGTTCACCCGGAGCATCAGGGCATGGTTGATCGCCCAGTGGAAGCCGCGTTGGAGGAGTCCCTCCTCCTCTTCGACGAAGTCCGAGTGGGCGGTGAACAACACCTGGGCCGGCCAGGCCGCGTAGGCCGCCAGCGCGCTGCGGCCGCGGGGCCAGATGAAGTTGAGGTGGATGACGTCATACCCGGCCAGGCGCCGGGTCATGGCCCACAGCCCGGACCGTTCGAAGTCCTCCAGGTCATCCACCCGCGCGCCGCTCGCCTTCAGCTCCACGGCGAAGGACTCCAGCATGGGCTGGCGCAGCCAGACATCTGCCTGGTGGCCGCGCCGTGCGGCCTCCCGGCAGAAAGCGAGAATCCAATCCTCCAACGAGCCACGCTTCCGCGGAGCCAGGTTCATCAGCAGTGCGATACGCAGTCTCATCATCTGCCCCCCCGCCTGTTGAGAGTGGGGTCCCCCTCTTGTGATGAGGTTGGGCACGGTGGGCCGCGAAGCGCACCACTCCGCTGGGGAGTATGAAACGTCATCCAGTGACGAACGACATGCACTGCCAGCCAGACTCCACCGCGGCCAGTGAACGCTCCCGGCGATTGTCTTCCAGATGGCGGCGGGCCAACCCCCGCGCCAGGGTTCTCTCCCCCACCGGATGATGCGCACCCTGCCGCCCACTGATGCCGGACCGGCGAGAGCCCGTGTCCGCCTCGGGCTCGAGGAGGATGGAAATGAGGCGTGTCGAAGAGGTGGACCTCGCGAAGCAGGCCCTGCGGGGGCGGGACATCATCGTCTTCTCGACCGACTGGGATGGTGACCCGTTGTCGAAGATGCACATCATGCGGCTTCTCGCCCGGGAGAACCGGATCCTCTGGGTCAACAGCATCGGCAACCGCGCGCCCCGGGCCAATGCGCACGATGCCCGGCGCATCTGGAAGAAGCTCTCGAGGTTCGCCCAGGGCCTCCAGCGCATCGAACCCAACTTCCATGTCCTCTCCCCGCTCGCCATTCCGCTGTACGGCTCGGAGCTGGTGCGCGCCACCAACCGCGCCCTGCTCACGCTCCAGATCAAACGGGCCATGGCCACGCTCGGGTTCCAGCGGGTCATCTCCTGGTCCTATCTGCCCGCCTCGGCTCCGGTCTCGGGGACGCTGGGCGAGGAGCTGGTGGTCTACCACTGCGTGGATGAGTTCTCGGCCTTCTCGGATACGAATGGCCGTCACATCGCCGAGCTCGAGGAGCGGCTGCTGCACAAGGCGCACCTGTGCATCACCTCCGCCGAGCTCCTGCGCGACAGCAAGGCGAAGGTGAACCCGAACACCGTGCTCGTGCGGCATGGAGTCGACTTCGAGCACTTCGTGAAGGCGTGCGAGCCAGACACGGCCGTCCCCCCGGACATCGCGAAGCTGCCCGGGCCCATCCTCGGCTTCTTCGGGCTGGTGGCGGACTGGGTGGACCTCGACGTCTTCGAGGCATGTGCCCGGGCGTACCCCGAGGGCTCCGTCGTCATCATCGGCAAGGTTGCTCCGGACGTGGACGTCTCACGGCTCCGGGCAATCCCGAACATCCACTTCCTGGGCCGCAAGCCGTACGCCGAGCTGCCTGGCTACTGCAAGGCATTCGACGTGGCGCTGATGCCTTTCAAATGGAACGTGCTGACGCTCAACTCCAACCCGCTCAAGGTGCGTGAATACCTCGCCGCGGGCCTGCCGTGCGTGTCCACCCCGCTGCCGGAGGTGGAGAAGGTGGGCCTGTGCAAGCTGGCCAGGGAACCCGAGGAGTATGTCCGCCAGGTCACCGCGTGCCTGAGGGAGGGGGCCGGGCCGAGCCGTGAGCGCGCGCAGCGGATCTTCCACGAGAGCTGGCACGCACGCGTCGAGGAGATCCGCCGGCACGTGGGAGAGACGATGCTGCGGTTGGGTCAGCGCCCCCAGTGACGTGGGGGACGGACGAAGGGGGGGCTCATGTTCAACCACTACATGGAAGTCGCGAGACGCTCGCCGGGGAGCGAGCTGACGCGCATCGCCAGCCGGAGGGTCTTCCGGGCCATTCGAAACGTGCTGGGGCCGGAGCACGCGGGCGTGGAGCCACGCCTCCACCCCTCCATCGCGGCCTGGAGCGATGAGCAGGTGCGCGCGGCTGTATCCGCCGTGTCGTCCTGCTGGTGCGACACCCGTCAGCGCGAGGACACGCTCACGGCCCTCCGGGCCACTCCCGGAGCCATTCACAGAGCGCTCGAGCGCGCCGAGGCCGCCGCGCGGCGCACCTTCAACGTGTTCGGGACGGAGGTGCGGTTCGGAGAGCCGGGCGCCATCGACTGGTCGTGGGATCCACTGAGCGGGGAGCGCTACCCTCGGCAACCCGTCTCCCAGCTCCAGGTCATCCGCGAGGGCATGGATCCGAAGTACCCCTGGGCCCTGGGACGGCTGGACCAGCTCCTCGCGCTCGGCCAGGGATACTGGGTGGCGGAGGACGCGGCCCAGCGGGAGCGCTACGCCGCGCAATTCACCGGCCAGGTGACCGACTTCCTCGACGCGAACCCGGCCGGCCACGGCATCCAGTGGGCCTGCGCGATGGAGGTGGCCCTGCGAGCGGCCAACCTCGCCCAGGCCCTGCGGATGTTCGCGGATGCCCCGGCGGTCCGCGAGCCGGCCTTCCTCAGACGAGCCCTGGGGGCCCTCGAGCAGCATGCCCGCTTCGTGGAGCACCATCTGGAAGACCACTGGCTCGTCCCCAACAACCACCTGATCTCCGACTACGTCGGGCTCCTGGTGGTCGGCGCGCTCTACCCGGCCTTGCCCGGAGCCCAGGAGCAGGTGGCGCGTGCGCTGCACGGGCTCCAGCGGCAGATGGAGCTCCAGGTGCACCCGGACGGGGTGTCGTTCGAGGGCTCGGTGCCCTACCATCGGCTGTCCGTCGAGCTGTTCACGCTGGCATATGTGGTGGCGCATGGATGTGGCCTGGCGCTCGGCACACGTTTCGCGCACCGCCTGCGGCGGATGTTCGAGGTGAGCCGCGACTACTGCTCGGAGCGGGGGCTGGCGCCGCAGATCGGGGACAACGATTCGGGGCGCGTCTTCCCCCTGTGTGATCGGCCCAGCCTGGAGCACGGGTACCTGCCCCTTCTGGGTGCGGTGCTCTTCGGGGACTCCGAGCTCAAGGCGCAGGGCGCCGAGCTTCCGGATGAGGCGGTCTGGCTGCTCGGCGAGCACGGCCACCAATGCTTCTCCCGGCTGCGGGCACGGGCGGAGCCCCAAAGCTTCAGCTCCCCGGGGAGCGGGTTGCACGTGCTCCGGGGGGCGGGAGCCGTGGTCACGGTGAGCGCGGGGCCGGTCGGGCAGCGCGGGCTGGGCGGCCACAATCACAACGACCGGCTGTCCTTCGAGCTCCATCTGGCGGGCCATCCGGTCATCGTGGATGCGGGGACCGCGACCTACACGCGCGAGCCCTCGCTGCGAAACGCCTTCCGTTCGACGGCGGCGCACAACACGCTCGAGGTCGATGGGCTGGAGCAATCACCCTTCCAGGCCAGCCGGCTGTTCAGCCTGCCGGATCGCGGCGGCTGCGAGGTCCGCTGCTTCGAGCCGGGCCCGCGGACGGAGCGCCTGGTGGCGAGGCACTCCAGCTACGCGGCGCTTCCCGCCCCGGTCCAGGTGGAGAGGACCTTCGTCCTTCACAAGGACGAGCGCGTGCTGTCCGTGATGGATGCCATCGAGGGCAGGGGGCGCCACCACCTGGTGCTCCGGCTGCACCTGCCAGACGAGCAGGTCCGGCTCCGGCCCCTCACTCCCGAGGAACGGCAGCGCGTGGCCCTCGTCGGAGTACCGCCGGACTCCATCGGCCCGGTGGCCGCCGAGCTCGGGCCACCAGACGCGCTCCGCGCCGTCGTCCTCTTCTCCCACGCACTCGAGCCCAGCATCGCGCCGGCCAGGTACTCGCCCGGCTACGGCGAGGTGCGCGACTGCCGGGCCGTCCTGGGAAGCGTCGAAGCCGAGGTGCCGATCCGGATTGGCATGTGGGTGCTGTTTCATTGAAGGAGGATTGCCGTGCGAATCTGCCTCATCACGCCGCGCTTTCCGTATCCGCTCATCAAGGGCGACGCCCTGCGTGTCTTCCACCAACTCGAGGGACTGAGCCGCCGGCACGAGATCACGCTCGTCAGCCTGAACGATTCGCCCGTGAATCCCGAGCAACTCGAGCCGCTCTCCAGGTTGTGTGAGCAGGTCCACGTCGTCCCGCTGCCGCGGTGGAAGGCCGCGGTGAACCTCGCCACGGGCCTGTTCACGCCTCGGCCGCTGCAGGTGGAGTACCACCGCTCCTCCCGCTTCGAGAGGACGTTGTCCACGGTGCTGGCCGGAGGGCGGTTCGATGCCCTCCACGTCTCGCTCATCCGCATGCTCCCCTATGTCTGGGATCTCGTGGGGAAGAAGACGATCGTGGTGGATCTGATCGACTCCATGAGCCTGAACCTGCTGTCCCGGAGGAACGAGGCGCGAGGCCTGATGCGCCTCGCGTACGACCTGGAGTACCGGCGGGTGCGCGACTATGAGAGGGCCGTCGTCCAGCGGTTCCCTTCGTTGGTCATCTCCTCGCCCATCGATCGGCAGCTGCTCGGAGGCCCGCACATCCTGGTGAACCCCAACGGGGTGGACGTCGAGAAGTACCAGTTCCGCGGTCTCGAGGACCGGGCTCCGGAAACGCTCATCTTCACGGGGAACATGGCCTATCCGCCCAACCAGGAGGCGGTGTGCTGGTTCGTGCGCGAGGTCTGGCCGTTGCTCCGGCCCCGGTGGCCACGGCTCCAGCTCGAGGTCGTCGGGGCGGATCCCCCGGCGAACATCCGCACGCTCGCCGGGCCCGGCAGCAACGTGCATGTGCTCGGACGGGTCCCGAAGATGGAGGAGCGGCTCGGGAGGGCCACGGTGGCGATCTGCCCCATGCAGTCCGGCTCCGGAATCCAGAACAAGGTCCTGGAGGCCATGGCCACGGGGACGCCGGTGGTCTCGACGGCGGTGGCCAACCAGGGTGTCCAGGCCCGCCCGGAACGGGAGCTCCTCATCGGCGATACGCCGGAGGAGTTCGCCTTCGCCGTGGAGCGGCTGCTGTTGGATGAGGGCCTGCGGCGATGGTTGGGCGCGAACGGCCGGGCGCTCGTCGAGCAACGCTTCCGGTGGGAGGTGCACGTCGCGCGCCTCGAGGCGCTCTACGCCGGACAGGATCCCCAAGCCATCAGCACCACGGGCAACCCGCTCATGGCTGGGAAGTCGGCCACGGAGGCCCTTCGTGGCCTCGAAAGTGAAACCGGATGAACCGTCCGCGTGGGAACGCTCCCCAGGGAACAAGACGCTCCACTAGAGTTGGGAGGTCGCGGCCCTGGAGCACCACGGATGAGCATCCTCAACGAAGTCGCCGTCTTCCTCATCGCCGCGGTCATCGCGGTGCCCCTCTTCAAGCGGTTGGGGCTCGGCTCCATCCTCGGGTATCTGGCCGCGGGTGCCCTCATCGGCCCCTCGGGCCTGGGGTTCATCGGGAAACCCGAGGACGTCCTGCACTTCGCCGAGTTCGGCGTCGTGCTGTTCCTGTTCATCGTCGGCCTCGAGCTCCAACCCACCCGCCTGTGGGCGCTGCGGCGCTCCGTCTTCGGGCTCGGCCTGGCGCAGGTGGTGCTCAGCGCCGGGGTGCTCACGGGCGCGGGCGTGTGGATCGGCCTGTCCCTGAAGGCCGCCCTCATCGCCGGGCTCGGCCTGTCCCTGTCGTCGACGGCCATCGCCCTCCAGCTGCTCGGCGAGCGCCAGCAGCTCACCGCCCGCCACGGCCGCGAGAGCTTCGCCATCCTCCTGTTCCAGGATCTCGCCGTCATCCCCCTGCTCGCGCTCATCCCCCTGCTCGCCGGGGGAGCCGGGGACTCGGGAGGCGGCGGTGGCCCGGGTGTCCTGCTGTCCGTGCTCAAGGTGGCGGCCGTGCTGGCCGTGGTGGTGCTGAGCGGACGCTTCCTGGTGCGTCCCGCCTTCCGGCTCATCGCCTCCACCCAGTTGCAGGAGCTCTTCACCGCCGCCACGCTCCTGGTGGTGGTGGGCGTGGCGCTGTTGATGAACTTCGCCGGCATCTCCATGGCGCTGGGCACGTTCCTCGCGGGCGTGCTGCTCGCGGACTCCGAGTACCGTCACGAGCTGGAGGCGGACATCGAGCCCTTCAAGGGCCTGCTGCTCGGGCTCTTCTTCATCGCGGTGGGCATGTCCATGAACCTGGGGCTCGTCACCCAGCGGCCGCTGTTCATCACCGCGTGTGTGGTGGGGGTGATGGTGCTCAAGGGCGCCGTGCTCTTCTGGCTCGGGCGGCCCATGGGGCTGATGCTGCAGGGGCGGCGCATCATGGCGCTGGCGCTCGCCCAGGGCGGCGAGTTCGGCTTCGTGCTCTTCGGGGCCGCCGCCTCCGCCGGGGTGATGGACCGCGCGCTCACCGAGCAGCTCGTGGTGGTGGTGTCCCTGTCCATGGCCGCCACGCCGATCCTGCTGGTGCTGCATGACCGCGTGGTCGAGCGCCTGCTGCGGCGCACCGTGCCCGCGGAGTATGACCCCATGGAGGACGCGGAACAGCAGCCGGTGATCATCGCCGGCTTCGGCCGGTACGGGCAGATCATCGGACGCGTGCTCAACATGCTGGACATCGGCTTCACCGCGCTGGAGGTGAGCCCCGAGCAGGTCGACTTCCTGCGCCGCTACGGCAACAAGATCTACTACGGGGACGCCTCGCGGCTGGATCTGCTGCGCGCCGCGGGCGCGGGCAAGGCGAAGCTCTTCGTGCTGGCCATCGACGACATGGACGCCTCGGTGCGCACGGCCCAGCTCCTGCGCGCCCACTTCCCGGGGTTGCCCGTCTATGCCCGGGCCCGCAACCGCGCGCATGCCTACCGGCTGCTGGACGAGGGCGTGAAGATCCTCAACCGGGAGACGCTGCTGTCGAGCCTGGAGATGGCCGGCCTCGTGCTCCAGGGGCTCGGCTTCGAGGAGGAGCGGGCCCAGCAGCTCATCGAGCGCTTCCGCACCTACGACGAGCAGATGCTCCAGAAGCAGTACGCGGTGTACCAGGACGAGGAGAAGCTCATCCAGACGTCGCAGCAGTTCCGGGAGGAGCTGCGCTCGCTCTTCGAGCAGGACAACCGGCCCCAGACCCAGGCCCGGCTGCAGGAGGACGGGGCGGACCGGCCCGATGCGTCCACTGCGCCACGTTCCCCACCTCCCAGGGCGTGAGACCCGGCCGGATTCCGGCTGCCGGGAGCCGGCCGGAGTGGTACGCCGCTCAGGACGAGGAGAGCACGGACATGTCCATGGATCCCCATCGCGAGTATTGCCGGCGCCAGCACCGCCTCCTGGCCCACCACCTCAGCATCGAGGCGTGGTGCGCGGGCGATGACTGCATCCTCTTGGAGCGCAACCACCTGGAGGAGTTCCTGAAGCTCGAGCGCTTCAAGACCACCCGGGTCCAATGGCTCCTCGAGGACATCAAGCCCTGGTTCAAACACACGGAGCCTGTCTACGACGGCCCCGAGGGCGAGCTGTCCTCGCTCGAGGCGCTGTACCTGTCCCGGGTGCCCATCGCCCGGAAGTTCCTCGTCCGGCCCGATCCCATCAACGCCGAGGAGCTGATCGCCTGGCTCAGGAGCAACGGCCTGCGCATCAACCTGCTGCACTCGGTCAGCGCCGTCATCCCGCCCTCGGAGGAGCAGATCGTCACCCGGCTGGCGCTGATGGCCCAGGGGCTGGCGGAGCCCTGACACCGGGCCGCGCGGGAGCCGCTACTTCACCAGCGCGCGGTCCTCGGCGGACAGCGTCCCGAGGCACTTCGCGCAGTAGTGCCCCGAGCTCGAGTCCGCGGACGAGATGGCCTTGCCCTTCGCGTCCGCCATCACGCAGCCCGTCTCCTCGCAGTGCGGGAACCCCAGCGTGTGCCCGAACTCGTGCACCGCCAGGTCTCCCAACCGGCGCAGCAGCGCCTCCTTCGTCTTGCTGTGCTTCTTGTAGATGTGCGCGGACACCAGGCAGCTCGGCCCGCCGATGCTCCCCAGCCCGGCGATCCCCCAGTCGAGGATGTTCCCCTTCGTGGCGGAGATCTCCGCCTCCGTCACCGCCACCACCCTCCACGCCCCCTCGGGTGGGTTCTCGTCCAGCCACTCCAGGATGCGATCCGCCCGCCACCGGCTCCTCGGGGCGTACCAGGCCTCCTGAGGGAGCTCTCTCGCTGGATCGATGCGGATCCGCACCTTCATGCGCGACTGGAACTCCTGCTGAACCTTGTCCAGGAACTCCTGCCGCACCTTGCCCAGTGGCACGATCGCGACCACCCGCTCCGGCGAAGGCTCCGCCGCCGCGGGCGCCAGGAAGGACCCCACCAGCACCAGGGTGATGAACAGGAGTCCGAGACTCACGACGCGGCGGGTGCGCATGATCCACAGTGTAGCCGCATCGGGCACGGGTCAGCCTTCCGCTTCGTCCTCGGACTCCTCCGGCTTCTTTCCGCCGAGGATTTGATCGATCTCCGCGTGCGCCGCCCTCGCCTGCTCCGCGTTGAGCCGCTTCACCACTTCCATCTGATCGATGGTCCAGTGCGCCCGCTTCTTCAGCGCCCTCGAGCCCGAGGACGGGGACCGCTTGCGCGGCGCCGGCAGCATCGACGCCAGGATGGCGCCCTGCGCTGGCGTCAGCTCCGCGGCCGCCACCCCGAAGTGCTCCCGCGCCGCCGCCTCGATTCCGTACACCCCGTTCCCCCACTCCACCACGTTCATGTACAGCGTGAGGATGCGGTTCTTCGGCAGCGCCTCCTCCAGCCGGTGCGCCAGGATCAGCTCCTTGCCCTTGCGCAGCAGGCTCCGGTCCGTGGACAGCCAGAGGTTCTTCGCCAGCTGCTGGGTGATCGTCGACGCGCCCCGCCCCAGCTTGCCCTTGCGCACCGCGTCCTCCAGTGCGTTCTCCAGCTCCTTCGTGTCCACGCCCTCGTGCAGGTAGAAGCTCGCGTCCTCCGACAGCAGCACCGCGTCGATCGCATGCCGGGACACGCTCGACAGTCCCACCCAGTGCTGGCGGCGCCTCGGCTTCTGGCCCGCATCCCGCGCCTCCTCCGCGCGCTGCTCCATCAGCGCCGTCAGCTTCGGGTTCTGCTTCAGCAACGGCTCCGCCGAGGGCAGGCGCGCGTACTCGTAGGACGCGAACACCACCAGCCCCAGGAACGCCGCCATCAGCACCCGGCGCAGCCAGCCGCCACTCGCGGGCGCCTTCGCCGCCACCTGGCGCGACTTGCCCGTGGTCGCCTGCTTCACCTTCCCCGTGGTGCCCGTGCTCTGCTTCAGCTTCATCGTCCGGCTGGCCATATCCGCGCCCCATCTACCTCGAAGCGCCGCCCGAGGAAAATTCACCGACTCGACAGACAACCCCCTCCCACCTGCCCACGAAGGGCATGCTCGCCCGCCTCCCCCAAATCGCACTCTCCGTGCCGATTTCTGTCTCGCAAAGGAGAGTTCACATGTCCCTTCGTATTATTCCCTGCTGTGTCCTGGTCGTGGGTATCGCCCTTCTGGGTTCGGGCTGCAGTCCCACGGCCGATGCCGCCTCACAAACGGCCGCCCTGACGGAAGCGCAGGCAGGTGAATTCTGCGGGGGCATCGCCGCCATCCCCTGCGCCGAGGGCCTCACCTGCGTCGACGATCCCAACGACAGTTGTGACCCCAACCAGGGTGGCGCCGACTGCGGTGGCATCTGCCAGGCCTCGGAGGAGAAGAAGAGCTGCACCGGCAAGGAGCCCGGCTACACCTACGTCTCCCGCGACCCCGCTCAGTGCGCGGTCATCCGTTTCACCTGCCCCGAGGGCCAGTCCGCCTTCTTCGATGACTGCGGCTGCGGCTGCACGACGGCGCCGTAGCCGGTAGCGCTCGCAGCGGTCCCGGGTGCTCCGGGGGGTGCATGCCCCGGAGCACCGGCCGTTCCTACGGGACGATCTCCACGGTGGTGCCAGAGAGCTTCACCCTCACGTCGACGGAGTTGGGATGCACGTCCTCCTCGTCGACGAGGTTGTTCTTGTCCACGCCGATGCGCAGCGCGTACGTGCCATCGGGCACATCCGTGATGTCCAGCCACTGGCACGGGTAGTCCCCCGCGTACACGTCGGCCCAGCCCGGCGAGATGCCCTGGGCGCCATCGGGGTCGATGAACGGGGCCGGCGCGTCTCCGCAGTAGGGCACCAGGTCCACCAGGAAGAAGCCCTGCTTGCGGCCCACGGTCACCACCGCGTTGCCCGAGTCCACCAGCTCATAGCTGGCGAACCCGACGAGGTGGTCATGCTGGTGGCACGCGTCGAACTCGTAGAGGTCCGGCCGCACATTGGGGGGCGGGATGACCACGGAGCCCGAGCCCAGGTTGGGAATGGCCACGCTGAAGCGCAGCAGGCGGCGGTCTCCGGGCGCACCCACGCAGCGCTCCACCACCTCGCAGGCCGTCTCCGGGAAGTTGCGCTGCTCGATGTACACCGAGCGGGAGAGGACATCCGCGTCCACCGTCACGTCCGGCTTGCCCCCATTGCTCGACAGTCCGCACGCGGCGGGCAGCCGCAGGAAGGGCGTGGGCTCCTGCTGGGAGGGAATCTTGCCTCCCGCGTAGGCCACCACCCGTCCGGGCCGCAGCGGCATCGTCGGCGTCAACTGGTCCACCGGCGGGGCCAGGCCCGCGAGGAGGTCGGCGTAACCATCCCCGTCGAGGTCTCCCGCCGCGGCGGTCGCGAAGCTCACGTGCCCCGGGAACAGCGGGCCCACCGAGTTGCTCCTCGGCCAGGCCCAGTCCGGACGCAGCTCGGCGGAGAGCGCCTGCTGGGGGAAGAACGCATACAGCCGCCCGAACGCGCTCAGCACGAACTCCGTCTCCTGGCCGTTCTTGTCCAGGTCCCCCACCTGCATGAAGCCCGACGTCAGATTGAGGCCGGGATACGCCGGGTCCGCGAAGATGCTCCAGATGGGCGCTGGGGAGATGCCGCCTTCCGGCTGGAAGAGATGCACCGCCACCTTGCCCTGGTAGCCCAGCACGGCCTCGGGGTGGCCATCCCCGTTCTGGTCCGGGAACAACCCCAGCAGGGACTCGGGAGCCGTCCAGGTGGGCGAGACACGCAGCCCGCCCTCGCAGACCCCGGGCTCCTCCACCTTGCAGCCGGGGTAGAGCTGGGAGCCCGCCGCCGTCACGAGCAGCAATTCCCCCGTCCCATCGCCATCGAGGTCCCCCGTGCGGAGGGTCCGCCCTGCCCGCTCCGTGAACGTCCTCACCAGGGTGAACGGAGCGTCCGCCGCGGGCGTGGCGCGGTAGAGGCGGGTCTGCCGCGTGGAGGCCTGGGTGCTGACGAGGTCATCGAGCCCATCCCCATTCAAGTCACTGAGGAACGCCGCGTAGTGGACGCCGAGGAACGGCACACGGAACAGGGGCGCCTGGAACACCGCCCCGAGCTCCGCCTTGCCCGCGAAGACGAGCGTCCCCGCGGCCTGCGCGCGGACGAGGATGTCGGCGAAGCCGTCCCCGTTCACGTCGCCGATGGACACCACACTGGCGCGCCCACTGGCGGACGGGTTGGGGTTCTCCCAGTCCAGCTCGGCGATGATGGGCTCGGAGGAGAACGAGGAGCCATTGCCGGCGTAGAGGACCAGCGAGCCCTTGCCCGTCATCGACGAGCACGGAGGCGCCGCGACCACCAGGTCCTTCTTCCCATCCCCGTTCACGTCCCCGAGCGCGATGGAGCTGCCGAAGCACGACTGCCGGAGCGACGCGGGCGCCTCCAGCATCCAGAGCGGTGTGTCGGACAGGAAGGGCCCCTGTTCCTCGGGTGGGTTCGGCTTCGGCGGAGGTGTAGGGCAGCCCCCCAGCACCACCGCCAGCGCGGTGGAGAGCAGTACGCGACACATCTTCATGTGTGAAACCCCCTCGGTATGCGGAGCCCTCCGGCCCGGCGCCCCTCGGGGAAACGATAGCGGACCCGCCCATCCCGGTCCCTTTCGCCCTATCCTCCTCTCCTCTCATCCTCTGGAAACGAGACATGACGCAGCCTGCCGCGCTCACCGGGGTGGCCCTCCGGGGTCCCCGCCCCCTGCCGCTCCTGGGAGCGAAGGGCAACTTCCTGCGCTTCTTCTCCGATCCCATCGGCCAGTCGCTGCGGCTGCACCGCGACTACGGCGAGGTCTGCTCCCTCACGGACGGAGACCTCTCGGTGCTCTGCCTCTTCGGGCCCGCGTACAACCAGCAGGTCCTCTCCGACCGCAACCTCTTCCACCACAACGACAAGGCCTTCTTCCCCGTGCCGGAGACGGCGCGCCAGCTGCTCTCGGGCCTGACGTCGATGAACGGCGAGCTCCACCGCCGGCAGCGCAAGTTGATGATGCCGCCCTTCCAGAAGGGCCGCGTCGAGGGCTACCGCGACGACATGGTGGCCCTCACCGAGCGGGCCCTCTCGCGCTGGACGCCGGGCCGCACGATCGACGTGTCCGGGGAGATGACCGAGCTCACCCTGCAGATCGCCCTGCGCTGTCTGTTCGGCATCGAGGACGAGCGGCAGGCGCACGACCTGGGGCACCTGGGCATGGACTTCCTGGAGGGGCTCACCTCGCCCGCGGTGATGATGCTGCCCCGGGCGCTGCCGGGCACGCCGTACGCCCGCTTCGTGCGTACCGCGAATGCGCTGCACGCGCGCCTGCTCGAGCTCATCCGCCACAAGCGCACGCTGCCCGAGGGCCGCGACGTGCTCTCCATGCTCCTGCGGGCCCATGACGAGGATGGCGCGGCCCTCACGGACGAGGAGCTGCTCGGACAGGCCTCCGTCATCTACGTCGCCGGCCACGAGACCACCTCGCACACGCTGAGCTGGACGCTCTTCCTCCTCTCGCAACACCCGCGCGTGCTCGCGGACCTGGAGGACGAGCTGTCCGGCACGCTCCGCGGCGCCGCGCCCTCCGTGGAGCAGCTCTCCCGGCTGCCGCTGCTCGACGCCGTGGTGAAGGAGAGCATGCGCCTGCTGCCGGCCACTCCCCTCCTCTTCGTCCGCTTCGCCACGGATGGCTTCCAGCTCGGCCCCCTCGCGCTGCCGAAGGGAACGGGCGTCATGCTCAGCCCGTTCATCACCCACCGGACTCCGGACCTCTACCCCGAGCCGGACCGCTTCCTCCCCGAGCGCTGGCAGCACCTCCAGCCCTCGCTCTACGAGTACCTGCCGTTCGGTGCCGGGCCGCGCATGTGCCTGGGCGCCACGTTCGCCGCGCAGGAGGTGCGCCTCGTGCTGGCGACACTGCTGCAGCGCTTCCGGCTGTCGCTCGCCCCGGAGGCCCGCGTGTCGTGCCAGGTGCGGGGCATCACCCTGGGCCCCCGCCATGGCCTGCCCATGCGCGTGGGAGGGCGGGACACGCCGCACCCTCCCTCGGTCCGGGTGCGAGGAGACATCCCACGCATCGTGCGGCTGGAGTCCTGAGCAGGCCCCCGGGCGTGCTATGCCCGGCCCCATGGCCCAGGGGTCCGATACCTTCTCCGAGCTCTCGCAGTACACCCTCGATCGGCACTCCATGCGGCTGCTGCCGGAGCCGTTCTGCCGCCGCCACTCCGTGGTGGTGCTGGGGAAGATCGACGCGCAGGCGGCCGATGCGCCCGTCACCATCGGCATGACGGAGCCGGACAACCAGGCCCTGCGCTTCCGCATCTCCGACTTCCTGCAGCGGGCCATCCAGCCGGTGAAGCTCAACCGCTACGAGCTCGAGACGGCCCTGAAGACGGGCTTCGGCGCGGGGCCCCAGACGAAATCGGACCTGGTCATCCGCAAGCGCCTGCCCTCGAAGATTCCGCCCACGCCCGTGGAGCTGGTGGATGACATCCTCGCCGGGGCCCTCGAGCGCAAGGCCTCGGACATCCACATCGAGAGCTACCGCGACGACGTGGACCTGCGCTACCGCATCGACGGCATCCTGCATCAGGCCTTCACGCACATGGATCCGGAGTCCGTGCAGGAGGTGGTCAGCCGCATCAAGATCCTCGCCGGGATGGACATCACCGAGCGGCGCCGGCCCCAGGATGGCCGCATCCGCGCCGTGCTCGTCCAGGGCGAGGAGCACCAGGTCATCGACTTCCGGGTGAGCGTGGTGCCGAGCCCGGGGGGCGAGGACGTGGTCATCCGCGTGCTCGACTCGAGCGCGGGGCTCGTCCCCGTGAGCAAGCTGGGGATGAGCGCGGACACGGAGCGGGTGTTCCTCAACCTGCTCTCCAACCCCGAGGGCCTCATCCTCGTCACCGGCCCCACCGGCAGCGGGAAGACGACCACCCTCTACGGGGCGCTCGCGCAGCTCAACGATGGGCGCAAGAAGATCATCACCGCCGAGGACCCCATCGAGTACTACGTCCCCAAGGTGAACCAGAAGGAGGTCACCTCGCAGATGTCGCACGCGCTGCTGCTGCGGGCGCTGCTGCGGCAGGATCCCAACGTGATGCTGGTGGGGGAGATCCGCGACCTGGAGACGGGCAGCATGGCGCTCAACGCGGCGGCCACCGGGCACGTGGTGCTCGGCACGCTCCACACCGCGGATGCGGTGGGTGCCGTGGGCCGGCTCCGGGGGCTGGAGCTGGATGACACCGACATCGCGGACTCACTGCTCGCGGTGCTGGCCCAGCGGCTCGTGCGCCGCAACTGTCCGAAGTGCGTGGCGCCCGCCGAGCCCACGAAGAAGCAGAAGGAGCTGCTCGGTCCGCTGCTGGAGGGCATCCAGCCCCAGACGGGCGTCGGGTGCGAGGAGTGCCGTCACACCGGCTACCGTGGGCGCACCGGCATCTACGAGCTGCTGGTGGTGGACTCGGGGCTGCAGGATCTGATCGCCCAGGGGGCGCACAGCGCGCAGCTCCGCCGCCACGCGCGGGCGCACGGCTTCCGCACGCTCGTGGAGGACGCGATGGAGAAGATCGCCTCCGGACAGACCACGCTCGCGGAGCTGGTGCGTGTCATCCCCTACCGGCAGCTCATGACCGCCCGCGAGGATCGCCAGCAGGGCCGGGGTGAGGGTCTTCCCGGCTAGCCCGGATTATTCACCGGGACAGAGGAGAAGGAGAGCGGTTGCGGGCGTAACGCCCTGATTTAGCTTGGGTTTGCTCAAGACTCAGGCCGCATCAGAAACGCCCGCCCGCATGACACACCGTACTCCAGCCGTTCTCCACTTTCATCCCACTTTTCCGGTCCACCTCACGAGCGACGCGCCGGACACGTCCAGCGATGGGGGAGCGCTGCTGCTGCGGCAGATGGATGAGCGCCTGGGCCTCACCAGCAAGCTGGCCGGCTGCATCCCCGATGCACGCGACCCCTCGCGCGTGGTGCATACGCGGCTGGAGCAGGTGCGGCAGCGTGTCTACCAGATGGCCCTGGGCTACGAGGACTGCAACGACGCCCACGCGCTGCGCCATGACCCGGTTCTCCAGATGGCGTGCGACCTGGTGCCGCACAGCGGCTCGCCCCTGTCCTCGCAGCCCACGCTCTGCCGCCTGGAGAATGCAGTGGACGGGCGCAGCGTGCGCAAGGTGCTTGCCGTGCTGGAGCAGCACTACCTCGATTCCTTCACCTCGCCCCCCGAGGTGGTGGTGCTCGACATCGACAGCACGGACGACCCCACGCACGGCCAGCAGCAACTCTCGCTCTTCCACGGCTTTTACGACCAGCACATGTACCACCCGCTGCTGGTATTCGACGGCACCACGGGCCAGCTCGTCACCGCCATTCTGCGGCCGGGCACCGCCCACGCCGCACGAGGAGCCGCCGGAGTGCTGCGCCGGCTCATCGTCGCTCTCAAGCAGCGCTTCCCCGAGGTGCGCGTCGTCGTACGCGGCGACTCGGGCTTCGCCATGCCGCGGGTGCTGCGAGTGCTCGAAGAGCTCAACGCGCAGTGGGGCGACATCGACTACCTGCTGGGGCTGGCGCGCAATCCCGTCCTCCAGCGCCGGGGTGAGGCTGTCATGGCCGCCGCCAACGAGCAGTACGCGGCGGGCCGGCCCTACGTACGCCACTTCGGCTCCTTCTCTTACGCGGCCGAGTCCTGGCCCCATGAGCGCCACGTGGTGATGAAGGCCGAGGTGAGCGCCAAGGGAGAAAACCCGCGCTTCGTCGTCACCTCGCTGCACGGCTTCCCGCCCGAGCTGCTCTACGACGCCTACTGCGAGCGCGGGCAGTGCGAGAACTACATAAAGGACCTGAAGAACGCGCTGCTGGCCGACCGGCTGAGTTGCTCCAGCTTCTGGGCCAACTTCCTGCGACTGCTACTGCACGCGGCGGCCTACGTGCTGATGCATGCGCTGCGCACCGAGGCGGGCCGACACGCTCCCGCCCTGGCCACGGTGCAGATGGACACGCTGCGGCTGAGTCTGTTGAAGGTGGCAGCCCACGTGACGCGCTCGGCGCGTCGGCTGTGGGTGCGCCTGCCGACGTCCTTCCCGCTGGCTGCCGTCTTCATGGCCCTGGCCGGCTCGCTGAGCTGGGCGCCCTCGTGAGCTGACGCGCGGTGCACACCCCGCTGCTCCTGCGCACGGCCACCTGGCCGACACGGCCGAGGTGCGCCCGGTGCTGCGCGCCAGTCGCTGAAATCCAACCCCACGGATTTGGCGCCCCTTTGCCAACCTGACTTCCGCTCACCTGACAGATAGGGGCAACGAGCCAGATCGTGCCCCCTGGGTCTGCGCACGGCCCCTTCGCGGCTTCTCGCCAGGCCCTGGTGAATAATCCGGGCTAG
>NZ_DBNGVP010000106.1:0-68564 GCF_057119385.1 Archangium sp.
CTTGTTGTGCGGATCGCCCTCGCTCTCCTTGTATTCCTTCTTCACGTCCTCCTTCGACATCATCTGGTCCTTCATGTACGACTTGCGCTGCCACCAGACGTCGAAGATGCCGAAGAGGAAGAACACCATGCCCACGCGCACGGCGACGCGGTAGGTGAGCTCGCCCATGATGGCGAGGATGGTGGGGATGTCCCGGCGCACCGTCTCCACCACCAGGGGCATGGAGTCGCGCACCACGCCGTAGGTGACGTAGGCGGCGATGCCGATCTTCGTCAGGTTCTTGATGAGCTCGACGATCTGCTTCTTGGTGAAGAGGTTCTTCAACCCCTCGATGGGGTTGAGCTTCTCCAGCTTGGGCATCAGCGGATCCATCGTGAACAGCGAGCCCACCTGGAGGAACTCCACCAGGCCGCCGATGACGGCCACCGCCCCCACCACCGGCAGGGTGAGCAGGAGCACCGCGCTGAGCCCCATGGTCATCAGCTGACCGGTGGCCGCCTCGAGGTTCTCCGGGTGCGCGATGTGATCGAAGCTGAAGTGGAACAGCTCGGTGACACGCTCCTCCACGGTGGACCAGGTGGCCTTGACCACGCCCAGGCCCACCACGAAGCCGAACACGGCCGTCAGGTCCTTGCTCTTCCAGACCTGGCCCTTCTTGCGTGCGTCGTCGAGCTTCTTTTGTGAGGGTTCTTCTGTCTTCTCGTCGGACATGGCGAGGACCCTGGATCAGCCGAGCAGGCGGATGGCGTGGCGGAGCATGGCCAGCATGGAGGCGAACTCCGTCTGCATCCGCTCCATGATGAGGCCGAGCGACATGAAGACGATGACCACGCCCACCAGGGGCTTGATGGCCATGGAGATGAAGAACACCTGGACCTGGGGCGCCACGCGGTTGACGGCGCCCAGCGCCATGTCCGTGAGGAAGGCGGCCAGCATGGCCGGCGCGGCGAGCGCGAGGGAGATCTTCAGCAGGTCCGCGAAGGAGCGGATGAAGAGCTCGAAGAAGGCCCACTCGCCCTGGCTGA
The DNA here is from genome assembly GCF_057119385.1 of Archangium sp. NCBI lineage: Bacteria > Pseudomonadati > Myxococcota > Myxococcia > Myxococcales > Archangiaceae > Archangium > Archangium sp. The sequence continues at coordinate 1,026 of NZ_DBNGVP010000106.1, forward strand.
AGCGCGGGAAGCGGTCCAGCGGGACGATGGAGAAGCTCTCGGCGAGCGCCTCGATGACCAGGTGGTGGCCGTTGAGGGTGAGGAAGAGCACCACCGCCAGCTGCACCTTGAGGCTGGCGAAGATGGACACCTGCGTGCCGAGCTGCGGCACGTAGAGCTGGGCGTTGTTGCTGCCGGACATGGTGTCCACGAGGTTGCCGGCCACGCGCGCCGCCTCGAAGACGACGTTGACGATGGAGGCCAGCGCCACGCCGATGAAGATCTCCTTGAGCATCAACCCGATGTAGGGGAACGCGCTGGTGGGGATGGCCCCCATGCGCGCGCTGACGGCCGGGAAGAGCACGCCGGAGAGCATGACGCCCACGCCCATCTTGATCTCCGGGGGGATGACCTCACCGCCCAGGAATGGGGAGAGCACCAGCACCGGCATGATCCGGCACATCAGCAGGCCCATGGTGAAGATGACGAGCGAGAGGTTGGCCTGCTCCGTCATCCGGGCGATGACTTCCGAGACGTTCATTTGATCAGCGCCGGGAACTGATCGAACACGTGGAAGGTGAAGCGGACCAGCTGGTGGCCGATCCACGGGCCCGCGAGCGCGAGCACGCCGAAGACGATGATGACCTTGGGAGCGAACGAGAGCGTCTGCTCTTGAATCTGCGTGGTGGCCTGGAAGACGGCGATGATGAAGCCCACCAGGAGGCTCATCAGCACCGGCGGCGCCGAGACGACGAGCACGAGGTAGAGCGCCTGCTGGAGGATGGAGTTCAGCTGGTGCATGTGCGTCTCACAGGTAACCGACGACCAGGCCCTTGGCGATGAGGTACCAGCCGTCGACGAGGACGAAGAGGAGCAGCTTGAAGGGCATGGAGATGGTGGTGGGCGAGAGCATGTGCATGCCCAGCGCCAGCAGGATGTTGGCCACCACCATGTCGATGACGATGAAGGGCACGAAGAGCAGGAAGCCGATCTGGAAGGCCTCCTTGAGCTCGGAGACCACGAAGGCCGGGACGATGGTCATGAAGTCCTTGTCCGTCAGCTCCTTCTTGTCCTCCTCGGTGGTGCGCATCTTCTTGGCGAGGTTGTAGAAGAGCGCCCGGTCCTTGGCGGTGACCTTCTTGATGAGGAAGGCGCGCAGCGGCTCCTTGGACTTGTTGGCCGCTTCCAACAAGGTGCCCACCGACTCCGAGGACAGCAGCGAGGGTCCCCTGGAGAGGATGTCCACCTCCGCGGCCCGGTACATGGCCTGTCCCACCGGGGCCATGATGTAGACGGTGAGGATGATGGCCAGGCCGGTGATGACCTGGGTGGGAGGAATCTGCTGGGTGCCCAGTGCCGAGCGCACGATGGAGAGCACCACGGAGATCTTCACGAAGCTCGTCACCATCATCAACACGAAGGGGACGAGCGACAGCGCGGCCAGCGCCAGCATCAGCACCAGCGGCCGCGAGGCGAAGGAGTCGGGGCTCACCGCGTCGACGTTCACGGCGACGTCGGCGGCGGCGGCGGCCCCACCACCCCCGCGCTTGTTGCGCTGGGCGAAGGCGAGGAAGGGCTCCAGCGCGAACACCACGGCGAAGAGCCAGGGCGACAGGCGGAGGGCGGGGAGGCGGACGTTGGTGAATCTCACGAGTCGTCTCGATCAGGCGCCCGGCGGCTCGGTGCCGCTCGGTTGGGTAGCGGAAGTCTGCTGCTGCGTGGCGTCGCGGCGGGCGAGGAGCTTCCGCAGGAAGGGAGAAAGGGAGATGACGTTGGACGGCGGAGTCTCGGAGCGGATGCGCTCCACCGCCGCGGTGTCGAGCTTGGAGAGCAGCTGGAGGCCGCTCTCGCCTCCGCCCACCAGCAGGTACTCGTCCGCGGCCTTGAGCACGAAGAGGGTGCGGCGCTGGTCCAGCGGCACCCGCTCCAACACCGACACCACCGAGGGCCGCCCCGCGGGCACGCCCTGCAAGCCCATCAGCCTGCGCAGGCCCACGTTGAGCGTGAGGTAGATGGAGGCCACCACCGCGCCGAACAGCAGCAGCGTGCGCATCAGCATCCACCCGAGGCTCTCGGGCTCCTCGTCCAGGCCCGGTGGCCGCTGCGAGGGCGCGCCGAACTCATCCACGGAAGCCGGCGGCGCGGCGGCGGGCGCCACCTGCGCCGCGGGGGCGGCCTGTGCCGGCGGAGCGCTCGGGGCGGGGGCATCGGCCCGGGCCAGCGGCGCCAGCAGGACGCACGCGCACACCAGCCAGACCGGACGCGGGGGAAACACGGAAGACACTGCCATGGTGGGGTGCGAGGCTAGTGCATCGGGCAGGAGACCGCCACGGGCCGCCGCCGCCCTGCCCCGCTCCTCTGCCTGCCTGCCCGGGTCACCCCACACGCGCCGCGCTCCTCTCAGCCCGCGAGCGAGAGGACCCGGACGCCCAACTGCCCCTCCACCTCCACCAGCTCGCCCCGGGCAATCACCTTGCCATTCACCGACAGGTCCACCGGCTCTCCCGGCGCCCGGCGCAGCTCCACCACCTGGCCCACCCGCAGGGCCACCACCTGGTCCGCCGTCACCGGCACCCGCGCCAGCTCCACGGAGATCTGCAGCGGGATGTCACCCAGCAGGTCGCCCGAATCCATTCTGTCGTCCAAGGCACCACTCTCCGCCAAAGGGTTGCGCATCTCGGGGTTGGTGAACTCCTCGTCCCCCGTCTCTCCCAGGGCCTCCGCCGCGGACTCATCCGCCTCGGAGGGCACGCGCCTCGGGAAGGATTGATCTCCCGGCACCAGCCCGGTGATGCGTGCCCGGTACTGGCCATCCTCCAGGAACACGTCCGCGGCCAGGCAGCCCTTGCGGGCCAGCCCCAGCAGCAGCCGGGCGGTGCCATTCTCCCCCCGGTCCGGCCGGGCCGAGAACGCATCCACCAGCACCACGTCCTTCACCCGGAGGCTCGCCAGGTCGCGGCTGGAGATCTCCGCCTGGGCGATCTCCGCCCGCAGCCAGGTGCGGACCGAGGACAGCCGGCCCAGGTGGGTCTGGATGTCCGCATGCAACGCGGCCCGGCGCTGCTCGGCCGCCTGCGCCGGCTCCATCACGTCCAGCACGCCCGAGGGCACGAAGAGGCGCACCATGCCCTCCTGCGAGCCGAGCCGGGCCCGGAGCTGGATCACCAACACCGGCCCGTCCTCGCTCAGCCGCGTCACGGCCTCGTCCAGGCCGCGCGCCACGCCCTCCAGGCGCAGCTTGGGCTGGCTCGGATCCATCCCCGGCACCAGCGCCTTGAGCGCCTCGAGGATGACGAAGCTGGCCACGCCCTCCTCGATGTCCGTCAGGGGCCGCACGCCCACGGCCTCGCCCGCGCCACCCAGCAGCGCGTCCACCGCCGCGTGCGCCAGGGGCAGCTCCATCTCCAGCACCGCGCGCCCGCGATGCGGACCGGGCACCAGGAAGGACAGGAAGGTGGGCTCCGCCAGGTGACGGCGCAGCTCGCCCGGACCGATCGCCCGGACCCCTTCCAGCAGGAAGCCCACCTGCGTGTCGAAGAGGCCCTTGAGCCGGGTGCACAGCGCCTCGGCGGCCTCGGCCTTCGGCGTCAGCCACTTGAGGCGCGAGGTGAGCCGGGACTCGTTGAGCGACACCTTCTCCAACCGGGGGAAGGCGTAGGGCTTCCACGGCTTGCCCGGAACGACCGGGGCAGCCGGGGCGGCCGGACGCTTGAGCTGCCTCGCGTCGACCACCATGGTGCGCTCCTGCGGACCGGACTCGTCGTCCAGGTCGAGACTGCTCATGACTTCGCCTCGACGCGCAGCTCCTCGAGGGTGAGGCCACGTCCGGCCAGCGCGTTCTTCAGCGTCTCACGCTGCCCCTCGAGCATCTTCAGCACTTCCTTGTCGCTGCCGCTGAAGGTGGCGTGGATCTTCCCGTTCTTCGCGCTGAGCTTGATGGACAGGCCCTTGAGGACGTCGTTGCGCAGGTCGATCTGGAACTCCGCGTTGCCCGCGGCGTTGGTGCCCACGCGCACGCGCTCGACGATCTTCTGGGCGATCTCATTGGCGATGGCGCGCAGCCGCTCCGAGCCCGACGTGGGCTTGGGCTTGGCCACCGGCACGGGCGCCATCAGCGCGGGGTTGAAGCGGAAGCTGGCGGCCGCCTCGGCGCCGTCCTTCTTGTCCTTGCCGTCCCCGCCGCCCTTGCCCCCACCGTCCGCGTCGGCCTTGAGCGAGCCCTTGCCCTCGCGCCGGGCCTGTACGCCCATCGCGGCGCTCTCGCTGTCCTTGTCGAGCGCCTCGCCGCGCTCGTCCAGGGCCTCGCTGGTGTTCTTCGCGTCCGCCGCGCGCGACTCGACGCGCGTCTGCGTCACGCCCTGGTCCTGCTTCTTCGCCTGCGCCATCTGGGGCGACTCCGGCTGGCGGCCCCCGGACACCTGGCCCTCGGACATGCCCGTCTGGCGCTGCTGACCGCGCAGGTCTCCCGCCTTGCCCTCCTGCTGCAGACGCGCCAGCACGGACTTGCCCAGGTTCTGCTGCGGGGGCTGCTGCGCCTGCGCGGACTTCTGCTGCTGGACCAGCTTGGAGAAGGAGGACTCCCCCTCCTGGCGCTGCTTCGCCTTGGACTCCTGGAGACGCTTCTCCTGGACCAGCCGCTCCGCGGCCTTCTGCGCCTGACGATCGTCTTCGACTCGGCTCATCTCGACACCACCTGGGGGGGCCTGGAGGTTACTTGCGCTGACGCATCAGGAACAAGGTGTTCCCGATTTCCTCCTGGTTCAGCTCCTCCTTGGCCTGGCGCTCGGCCCGGATCTGCTTCGTCCAGTTCTCCTTGTGCTTCTCGATGGCCTTGAGCTCCTTGGCGGCCTCGGCCATCTCGCGACGGCGCTGCTCCACCAGCTTCTCGGCCGTCTTGACGACCTCCTTCTGGCGCTCGATCTCCAGCGCGAGCTGCGCCTCCTCGTCCTTGAGGCGCTCCTCGTACCGGTTCATCATCGTGAAGCTGTTGGGACCGGTGGTCCCCTTGGCCATGAGTCCCTGGAGGTAGGCCATGACCTTCTGCTTGCGCTCGGCCTTGCGCGTCTCGAGCTCCTGCTCCAGGCGTTTGAGCTCGGCCTTCTGCTTCTCCAGCGCCTTGACGGCGTCGGAGAAGGCCTGCTCGGCCTCCTCCTTGGCGCGCTCGCGCATTTCGAGCAGGGTCTGCAACCGGTAGGGGGGCATGGCCCCATCCTAACCTGGAAAACCCCGGGTCCGTCACCCTCCCCTGTCACCCTCCCCTGTCACTCTTCGAACAAGCCGATGAGCTGCTCGACGGTCTCGTCGAATCCACTGTTGGAGTGGGTGTCCTGCTTGAGGAAGTCGATGATGGCGTCGTACTTGTCGATGGCGTAGTCCGTCCGGGGGTCGGTTCCGTACTGATAGGCGCCCAGGAGGATGAGGTCGCGTTGCTTTTCGTACGTGGCGAGCGTCTCGCGCAGCTTGCCCGCGGCCTTCTTGTGCTCCTTGGAGACGATGCCGCTCATCACACGGGAGAGGCTGGCGAGCACGTCCATGGCGGGCCACTGGTTGCGCTCGCCGAGGGCACGGTTGAGGATGAAGTGACCGTCGAGAATACCGCGGACCTCGTCGGCGATGGGCTCCTCCATGTCACCGCCGGCCACGAGGCAGGTGTAGATGGCGGTGCACTTGCCCTTCTCCGAGTTGCCCGTGCGCTCGAGGATGCGCGGCAGCATGGAGAAGACGCTCGGCGGGTAGCCCTGGCGGGCCGGGGGCTCGCCGATGGCGAGGCCGATCTCACGCTGGGCACGGGCCAGACGGGTCACCGTGTCGAGCATGAAGAGGACGTTGCCGCCGCGCTCGCGGAAGTACTCGGCGATGGCCGTGGCCACGTAGGCGGCGCGCAGACGCACGAGGCTGGGCTGGTCCGAGGTGGCGCACACCAGCACGGAGCGCTTCATGCCCTCCTCGCCCATGGCGTCCTCGATGAACTCGCGCACTTCGCGGCCACGCTCGCCGATCAGCGCCACCACGCACAGGTCGGCCTTGGTGTTGCGCGCTATCTGGCCCATCAGCGTGGACTTACCGACGCCGGAGCCGGCGAAGAGGCCCACGCGCTGGCCCTCGCCCACGGTGAGCAGTCCGTCGATGCAGCGCACGCCCAGGGGCAGCGGCCGTTCAATCCGCTGGCGCTTGAAGGGGTCCGGGCAGTCGCGGTCCACGGACCAGTCGAACAGGCCCTCGGTGGGCAGGGGCTTGCCGTCCATGGGCTCGCCGATGCCGTTGAGCACACGGCCCAGCAGCCCTTCCCCGCACTTGATGGAGAGAGGCCTGCCGGTGGGGATGACCTCGCTGTCCGGACCGATGCCGAGCAGCTCGCCCAGGGGCATGAGCATGACCTCGTCACCCTGGAAGCCCACCACCTCGGCCTTCACCGCGTTGCGGCCGCCGTGGCCCTTGATGAGGACGAGCTCGCCCACGCGCACGCCGGGCACGCTCGCCTTGATGACCAGACCCGTCAGCTCGGTGACGCGGCCCTGCACCCGGTACAGCGGCGCTTCCTTGATGAGGGAGAAGTAGCGCTGGAGATCGAGAGCCATGGCTTAGGCGGGACCGTCCTTCTTGCCCTGGTCCGGGAAGAGCACGTTCTGCAGCATCTCGAACTGGGTGGGCAGCTGCGCGTCCACCTTGCCGAACTCCGTCTGCACGATGCAGCCCACCGGGGCCACGTCCGCGTCCTCCTTGATGGACACGTCCACCGCCCGGCCGATGAGCTCCATCAGCTCCGCCTTGCGGGCCCGCAGCACCGCCGCCGACTTGGGATTGACCCGCAGCACCACCGCCCGCGCGTTGCGCAGCTCCTCGATGGCCTTGGCGCAGATGTCCGCCAGCAGTGAAGGGTCGCGCTCCACGTCGCGGCCGATGATCTTCTCGGCGATCTTGCACGCCAGGGCCACCACGTCGCGCTCCTGCTGGGCGAGGATCTCCCCGGCCTGCATCTTCGCGCGCAGCAGCGTCTCCGTGGCCTGCGCCAGGCCCTCCTGCCGGCCCTGCTCGCGCGTCTTCGCCAGCAGGTCCTCGCGCTCGCGCTGGGCCTCCGCGAGGATGCGCTCCTTCTCGCGGTGGGCCTCCTCGATGATGCCCTGGGCGGTCTGCCGGGCATCGAAGACCTCGGCGTTCATCACGCCCGGGCGCGGAGGACGCAGTACCGGCCTGTCCCCACCGGGTAGAGGCTCGGCCCCCGAATCGCCCTTGATCACCTTGCCGATCGCCATGGAAAGCTCCTTGTGCGCCGGATGCTAGCGCGTTCCGCCCCGCGGTCCACGCCCACTCGTACCCGGGCCGCCCGGCTGCTGCGGGCGCCGCTGGACCTGGGACCCGTCCGCCTTCACCGCCGGGAGGGAGGTGCTGGTCCTCAGCACCCTGGGCGGCCGATCAGGCTCGGCCTCGACCCGGGATACAGCGCTCCGGCTCTGCGAGCGTGCCACGGGGGAACGAATGATGCGGGAGACCTCTGAATCCTGCTCGGGAACCTCGGCGACCCGGGACCGGGAGCCCACATTCGTGGGGGGCCGCGACGGCGGCGGGCCGATGCGCGCTCCGGTGGGATCTGGCTTCACGTCCGCCCCCTCCCGGGCACTGCGAGGGGTCACCCGGCTCACCCGCGAGGGCGAGGACTCGGGCGGCGCGTCCTGGCGGCCCCCGTAGCTGGAGCTGGCCCCGGCCCGGCGGGCCTCGCGCTCGGCGATGGGATCCCTCCGCACGTTGACGGACTGGGAGGAGGCGGACCGGCGGACCGAGGCCTCCGAGCTGGCGCCCGCGCGCATCTCCCGGGACACGGCGGGACCCCGGCTCGCGGGGGGCGGCGCCACCACCGCCGGCTTGCCGGCCAGCGAGGGCGGAGGGCCGAGGGCGGGCGGACGCGGAGGGGTGAGCCGTACCGGGCGCTCGATGAGACCCCGGGCCGCGAGCCGCTCCAGGTCCGTGACGATGTCCGTGCGGCCCCCATCCCCGCGGGTCGACGGCTTGGCGCGCTCCTCGCGCACCCACTTCGCGAGCATCTGCCCGAACTCGCTGCGGTGCTTCTCCACCAGGCGCGAGGCGAACTCGGCGGACTGCGCCACGCTGGCCCGCGCCAGCCGGTGCACGCCCGCGCCCCGGATGGCGGAGGCCAGGTTGTCCATGCCGCCGTACAGGTCCAGCTGCGCCCGGGCGTCCTCCTCGGCGAGCTTGCGCGGGGCATTCGCCGTCACGGCGCGCGTGGCGAGCTGGCGCAGGTGGGGAGGCAGCACGGCGAAGGCCGGCTCCCGCTCGCCCTCCGGAATGCCCGCCAGCGCGGGCCCCAGCACGCGCGCGCCCAGCCGGTCACTCATGGTGAGCAGCTCGCGCGTCTGCAGCAGCAGCACGTCGGTGAACTTGAAGGGCACGTGCGCCGAGGCCTCGCGCGACAGCCGCTCCTCCAGCTTCCAGCGCACGATGTCCAGCACCTGCGGCCGGACCTCGCGCGTGAGCTTCACCTTCCCCGTGTTGGGCAGGTGGGAGCGCACCGCCTCGGCCAGCTGCCCCGGCAGCGCGCGCAACATCACCTCCACCAGGGCGGCGCGCTCGCGCTTGAGCAGCCCCGCCAGACGCTCCGGGTCCGCGCTCCACAGCTGCCCGCGCCGGTCCTTCACCAGCCGCTTGATCTCCTGGACCAGCAGGGGAATCCGCTTCTCGCGCGGAATCTGGAGGATCTCCTGGGCCCGGTGCTGGAGCAGCTCCGCCTCTTCCTCGGGCAGATGCTCCAGCGCGGCGACGCCCTCCTGGCCACCGAAGGTGATGGCGGTCAGGAGCATCATCGTCTGTCGCTTGCTCAGCGAGGTGAAGAACTGATCCAACGGTCACCCCGCGGGTGGAAGGCGTTCCAGGAAAAGAGCGCGCAGGGCGCTCGCGCGACTACTTCCGACGGCCCGCCGCGGGAGCGGCATCCCCGCGGAGCATGGGCCACACCGCCAGGCCGATGGCGGCCAGGATGATCATCACCGCCACGCCCGCCATCATCCGGAACTGGCTCACGCTGGAGGCCGTCATCCGCATGCCGAACACGTCCTGCAGGCGGCTCTCCGGGCCCACCTCCGCGTCGGGCGCCAGCGCCGGCGTCAGCAGCACCGTCACCGCCGCGGGCTTGAGCTCCGGCACCGCGGTGGAGACGAACTGCTGCACGTCCTCACGCTTGATGGGCGACTCGTTCTTGAGGCCCGGCCGGTACTTGATGAACACCGACGCCGACGGCTCCGGCTTGTTCTCCGGCTGCGTGAGGTCGTTGTTCTCGGGGATCATCACGATGACCCGCGCCTCCAGCACGCCGTCGATCTGGTTGAGCGCGTTGGACACCTCGCCGCCGAGCGCCTTGAGCAGCATGGCGCGCTCCTCGGTGGCGGTGGGCACCATGCCGCCCTTGGCGAAGTGGTTCAGCCCCTTCTCCATGGGCCGCGGCAGCGAATACGCGCGCAGCAGCTCGGCGGCCTGGGCCGCGTCCGCCTTGGGCACCTGGATCCGGAAGCGCAGCTCGTTGCCGCCCTCTTCCTTCATCTTCGTGGCGGCGATGCCGTTCTTGCTGAGCAGGACGTAGATCTCATTGGCGTCCTGTTCATTCAGGTCGTGTTGCAGGTCGATGGTACAGCCGGTCCCCACCGCGAGAGCGAGGAGGGCGGCGAGCGCGTACGGTCGGAGCGTCATGGGCGCGCCTAGCTTAGATGGGCCGGCTCCCTCGCAACAAGACCCAACCCGAAACAGCCTGGAAAACGAGGAAGGGCACCCCCTCGCTTCGAGGAGACGCCCTTCGGGGTAGAGGAGCCGGCTCGGCCGGCCGCTCGCTCAGACCTGGGTCTTCAGGGTGTCCTTCAGACCGCTGGTGGCCTTCTCGACGACCTTGCTCGTCAGGTCCAGCTCCTGCGTGTACTTGTACATGCCGGCCTGGAGCGAGAGCAGCTCGGCGTTGGAGAACGTCTTCCCGGAGGCGCCGGCCTGGATGAGCTTGTCCATGTTGACCTGGCCCTTCTCCAGCTCGCCGACCACGTGCGACAGCATGTTGCCAACCTTGTTGGCCTCCTGCTTGCCGGTGACGGCCTCGGCGCCGCGCGCGGTGGCGGGCTCCTGGCCGGCGGTGTTCACCTTGTTGAGCGCCGCCTTCTCCGTCTTGTTGACGGACTCGGTGTGGCGGATCTGCTCGGCGCGCTGGGTCGCCTGAGTGGCCTGGGTGGCCTGGACCTGCTCCGGCCCGCCCGCGGCCTGGGCCTTGTTAGCGAGGGCCGCGTCGAACTTCGAGGCCCCCTGCTTGTTGACCTGCTGCGCGCCCTGATCCTGCAACTTCTGCTGAGCGATCTGCGCCGCCGAGACGCCGGCCATCGGACCCGCCATGTGATTGCCTCCTTGAATCCTCAGGGGAGGAAGAGTCCTCCTCGTTCAAAAGCTCCTTGAGCCGCTCGATGGCGCGCGCATGCAGCCGCGACGCCCAGCTCTTCGACTGCCCGATCTCCGCCCCTGCCTCTTCCAGCGTCTTGCCCTGGAAGTAGTAGCCCTGCAGAAGCCGCTTCTCCTTCTCCGGCAGCTTCTCGATGGCCGCCCGCAACCTCACCCGCTGCTGCTCGAGCTCCATCCGTTGATCCGCCGGAAGGGACTCGTCCGAGAAGCCGAGGGTGTCCGCACCTTCGAGGCTGGTCGCGAACACCATCGCCAGTCCCGCCACCGCGTTGGAGATCTCCATGACATCATCGTCAATGGACCCCCCGCGGTTGCCTCCTCCCTGCTCGCGATCCGAAAGATTTCCCAGATAGGCCGTCGCGCGCTCTCCCATGTAGGAGCTGCGCGCGTCGTTGCCCTTGAGAACTCCCATCTTGCGCAGGCCGTCGTAGATGGCGCCCTTGATGCGGTAGTGGGCAAATGTGAGGAAGTTGGCTCCTACCTTCGGATCAAAGCGATCCGCCGCCTCCAGCAGGCCAATCTGGCCGTAGGCGATGAGCTCATCGAGCTCGAGCTGGGCGGAGAACTGCCTGCGCACGGTGGCCGCGAGGGACCGCACGTAGGGGCCGTACTTCTCCAGCAGGACCTTCTTGTCTTCGCCGAGAGCCAAGCGGGGCGCTCACTCGGCCTTCGACCACAACCGCTCGAGGGCCTGATTCAGTCGGGGGTCATCCTGCAAGGCATCGGCGATCTTGCTGGTGAGCGCCGACGACTTCATCCGCAGCTTCTCTTTGAGCACTTCGGCGACGAGCTTCTTGGTCGCCTCTTCCTTGTTCTTGAAGTCCCCGTTCTTGAGCTGTTTGGCGATGGCGAGCGCCTGGGAGGTGATGGGGTCAGCGGCCTGGGGCCCCTGAACGTTGCCGGAGCCCACGGCTCCGGAGGGGCCCACCAGCCCCGCGGTGCGATCCACCGCGCCACCAAAACTCGTCGCCCCTGCCTTGCCGGCCGGCGCCTTGCCGGAGGGGCCCTTGGCGCCTCCAGCCCGTCCCTTTCCGCCCCCTCGTCCAACTCCACCGACCGACATCGGCATCTCCTTCCGTCAATACAGTCTACTTCTTCGCGGCGGGCGGAGGCAGGGCCCCCGCTTCTTTTGCTTCGATGAGGGCGCGGGCCAGCCGTCCCCCATCTCCATCCGCATCCAGATCGATGGCGGCCTTCAGCTCCTTGAGGGCCTCGGGCACCTTGCCCATGAACAACAGGGCCTCGCCCACATGTGCCCGCGGCAGCGCGGAGTTGGGGGCGAGCCGCTGGGCGGCCCGGTAGGCCTGCAGCGCCTTGTCATGGCGGCCCTGGGCGAACTCGAGCGAGCCCAACGCCAGCTGGGGCACCTCGCTCCTGGGCATCAGCAGCGCGGCGCCGGCGAAGATCTCGCGCGCCTTGTCGAACTGGCCCATGTCCAGCCACAGGTACCCCGCCTCGAGGAGGATCATCGCCTCCCGCCTGGCGAGCGGCACGAGGCTGCCCGAGATCTCCGAAGTCTCCGCCATGTGACGTCTGCTTCCTTTTCCGGCCCGGCCATGGGGAGGACGAGGCCTCGTCCTCCCCGGGGCACCGGACCCGTGAGACCGCCAGCGCCGGGCGCTAGCGGATGTTGCCGATGGAGTTCTTCGCCGAGTCGTGCCGGGTCTTCAGCACGTTGGAGATGGTGCTGAACACCTGGTTCTCGCGCTGCATGGCGACCTGCAGGCCCAGCAGCTTCTTCTGCTCGGCGAACATGCCCTGCATCTCGCCGTTGAACTCGCTGCCCACGCCGCTGCCGCCGCTGGGCAGGTTCACCTGGCCGCTGTTGCCGCCCGAGGCGCTGATGGCAGTGGAGCCCGACACGAGCGCGCTGCCACCACCGGCGTTGAGCGTGGTGTTCATGGGAGCCGCGCCGGAGCCCAGGGCCGCACCGTAGTACGGGGCCGAGCCGGAGCCGCTGGAGTTGCTGAAGGTGGTGAGCGACGACACCGCCGCGGACACCACGGAGCCACCGGGCACCATGTTGGCCACCACACCCACGCCGCCAGCCACCATGTTGGCCGCCGTGCCGACACCGTTCTGCACGCGAGCGGCGAAGCTCGTGTCGGGGGTCACGCGGGCCGTGGTCACGTTGGTGGACATCCGCGGCATGTTCAGGTTGCTGTCGATCTTCATGGTTCCTCTCCAGACGATGGAACGGCCAAGGCTTCGTGGAGCACGGGGATTCCAGCGCTCCCTTTTCCTGAATTATCGGTGATCGTCCGCCCCAGTTGCGTCTGATCCACCAGAAAGTCGGCCCGGGCCGGAAAACCTCAATTATCTCCGGCCTTTACCCTTGGCCTCGGCCACCAGCCGCTCGCGCGTCTCCAGGAGGACGCCGAGCAATTCCTCGGTGCGGGAGATGGCGGCCTGGACCTTCTTGGCGTGCTCGGCCTTGGGGCCCTTGAGGTTGGCCAGCTCACTCTTGACCGGGGTGAAGAGGGACTGGACCTCCTCGGCGCTGGCGGACTCGATGAAGGACTCGATGGCGGGGAAGGAAGGCGTGGGCAGGGGCTCGGCGACGGGCGCGGGCTGCTGCTTGGACGGGGGAGGCATGAGGGAAAGGTAGGGGAAAACGCCCTCCGGGTTCAAGCCGCCTGCCCTACGAACGAGGCGGCGCGCCAACAAAAGACGCCCGGGGAGGGCTCAGGCACTCCCACTTCCCGGGGCGTCCCTGGCCGCTACCCAGAGTGCACCTAGCTTTTGCCCAGCGGGGGGCACGTCCATGGGGGGCACGGCCACCGCCTCAAAGGGAGAATCTCATGACGAAGAAGATCGTGGGGCTGTTCGCGACCGTGGCGCTGCTGAGCTCTGGCGTGGCCCTGGCCAATGACGACAAGGGCAAGAGCCAGCAGCAGGGCCAGACCAGCGGACAGATGGGCAGCGGCGACATCGGCGGCGCGGGCGACCAGGGCCAGACCGGCCACATGCAGGGCCAGACCGGGCACATGGGCAAGTCGGGTCAGATGGGCATGATGGGCGAGAAGCAGGTCACCGGCACCGTGGTGAAGAGCAGCAGCAACCAGGTCAGCCTGCGCACGGACAACGGCATCATCCCCTTGAAGATCGACAAGGACACCCAGTTCCAGGATCCGAGCGTCAAGCGGGTCAAGGACCTCAAGGAAGGCCAGCAGGTGCGCGCCAGCTTCGACATCAAGGGCACGGACAACGTGGCCAAGAGCATCTCGCTGGACAACGCGAACACGGGCGGCAGCGGCCTGGAAGGCGACACGGGCATCAACCAGGACATCAACAAGGACAAGGACATGGGCGGTGACGTGGGCGGCGGCGCCGGCGACAAGGGCGGCTCCGGCGACGTGAAGTACTAGCCCTTCACCCCCACGTCCCTCGTGAGGATGAAGTCCTCGAGCCCGCGGCGCCGCACCGGTGCCGCGGGCTCATCAATTCATTCAGTATTGACTGAATGTCCTGACGCCAGTAGACGGGTGCGCGATTTCCGCTCCGGAAAGGGCCGCGCATGCGTCGGGACGGGTTGGACGCCGGGGAAGAGCAGTTCATCGAGTCGATGGGCCTGTTCTTCGAGCGCCAGGGCGTGCCGCGCATCGGCGGCCGCATCCTCGGATTGCTGCTGCTGGCCGAGAAGCCGCTCGCGCTGGGCGAGGTCGCCCGGCTGCTGAGGGTGAGTCCGGCCTCGGTCTCCACCAACGTGCGCCAGCTGCAGGCCAGTGGCCTGGTGGACCCCGCCAGCATCCCAGGGGATCGCCGCCACTACTACGTCTTCAACAGCTCGGGCTGGGACCACCGGCTCGAGATGGCCGTCACGGCCATGGACGCCCTGGGCCAACTGTGCCAGGACGCACTCGCCATGCCCGGATTGAAGGAACGCGACAAGCTGCGCGAGGCGGTGGAGTTCTGCGGCTTCTACCGCCAGGAGCTGTCCGGTGCGGCCGAGCGTTGGCGCGCCCGCTTCGCTCGCAGACCCGGCAGCCAGACCACCCCTTCCCCGCCCTCTCCGCGTCAGCGCCGCAGCGGCACCCGGTAACCTCCCCCACCCCTTCCCCGGTCTCGGAAAGGACCGACCCAGCCATGACCCAGCTCACCGCCGTCTCTGGCGCCAAACGGCCCATCGTCTCCCTCACCGACGTCACCAAGACGTACACCCTGGGCAAGGTGCAGGTGCCCGCGCTCCGGGGCCTGTCGCTGGAGGTATACCCCGGCGAGTTCATCTCCATCGCGGGCCCGTCCGGCAGCGGCAAGACGACGGCGCTCAACCTCATCGGCTGCGTGGACACGGCCAGCTCGGGCGTGGTGAGCGTGGATGGCCAGGACACCAAGACGCTCTCCGAGCGGCAGCTCACGGACCTGCGGCTGCACACCATCGGGTTCATCTTCCAGAGCTTCAACCTGGTCTCGGTGCTCAGCGTCTACCAGAACGTGGAGTTCCCCCTGCTGCTGCAGCGCAAGCTGAACCCGAAGGAGCGCCAGCAGCGGGTGATGACGCTCCTGGAGCAGGTGGGCCTGGACAAGCACGTGAAGCACCGGCCCAACGAGCTGTCCGGTGGCCAGCGCCAGCGCGTGGCGGTGGCGCGCGCGCTCGTCACCCGGCCCAAGCTGGTGCTGGCCGACGAGCCCACCGCCAACCTGGACTCCGTCACCGGCCAGAACATCATCGACCTGATGAAGGAGCTCAACCGCAAGGAGGGCACCACCTTCATCTTCTCCACCCACGACGCCAAGGTGATGAACCACGCCAACGCGGTGATCCGGCTGGCGGACGGGAAGATCCTCGATCGCATCACCCCGGCCGAGGCCCAGCGGGCCATGGCCGCGGGGGCGGAGGGCCACTAGATGGGACAGCTCAAGCTGCTGGTGCAGGTGGCCTTCCGCAACCTGTTCGCCAGCTGGGTCAACGTCATCATCGGCGGCATCATCCTCTTCGGCACCGTGCTGGTGGTGGTGGGAGGCGCCGTGGTGGACAGCCTGGACGAGTCGATGAGCCGCAGCATCATCGGCAGCGTCGCGGGCCACCTCCAGGTGTACTCGGAGAAGTCCAAGGACTCGCTGGCGCTCTACGGGAAGATGGGCGGCGAGGCGGACCTGCGCGTCATCGAGCGCTTCTCCGACATCAAGAAGGTGCTGGAGCAGCACCCCAACGTGAAGACGGTGGTCCCCATGGGGACCAACTCCACCCTGCTGATGTCCGGCAACACGGTGGACCTGACGCTCGCGCGCCTGAGGGATCTCTACAAGCAGGCCGCCGCGGGTGAGACGCCCGGGCTGCGCGCGCAGATCGACAGCCTCAAGTCCCACGTGCGCCAGATGATCGCCCTGCTCGAGAAGGACCTGGAGCGGCGCAACGCCATCGCCGCCGAGAACGCCATGGACCCCGCGGACCTGCGGGCCCTGGAGCGCGCCCGGACCCCGGAGTTCTGGGACGGCTTCGAGAAGGACCCGCTCGCCTCGCTGGAGCTGCTGGAGAACCGCATCGCCCCGCTGGTGACGGACGGGGACATGATTCCCCTGCGCTACCTGGGCACCGACCTGGTCAACTTCCAGAAGACCTTCGACCGGATGCGCATCGTGGACGGCACCGCCGTGCCCGAGGGCCAGCGCGGCCTGCTGCTGCCCAAGTTCTCCTACGAGGAGTTCTACAAGCTGAAGACGGCGCGCCGGCTGGACCTCATCAAGGAGGCCCGCGACGTCAACCACCGGAAGATCGCCGACGACCCCGAGCTCCAGCGCCGCCTGAAGGAGAACCAGACCCAGACGCGCGAGCTCCTCTTCCAGCTGGATCCCCTCAAGACGCAGCAGGCCATCGCGCGGCTGCAGAAGGCGCTCGGGAGCCAGGAGACGGAGCTGGAGAAGCTGCTGGTGGCGTTCTTCACCATGGACGACACCAACTTCGACACGCGCTACCAGCAGTTCTACGCGGAGCTGGTGCCCCTGCTGGACCTCTACCGCCTCCGGCTCGGGGACGAGCTGACCATCACCGCCTTCACGCGCACGGGCTACGCGCGGAGCGCGAACGTGAAGGTGTACGGCACCTTCGATTTCACCGGCATGGAGAAGTCCCAGCTGGCCGGCTCGCTCAGCCTGATGGACCTCATCACCTTCCGCGAGCTGTACGGCTACCTGACGGTGGACCAGAAGGACGAGCTGGAGAAGCTCCAGGCGGCCAGCGGCGTCACCGACGTGAAGCGAGAGGACGCCGAGGCCGCCCTCTTCGGCGAAGACAGCACCCTGGTGGCGGAGACCGCCTCGGGCTCCATCGACGTGGACGCCCAGCTCGAGGGCGTGTCCCAGGCCCGGCAGCAGCAGGAGCAGGCCCCGCGCAAGTACACCCAGCAGGACATCGACGACGGCGTGGTGCTCCATGCCGCGGTGATGCTCAAGAACCCGGACATGCTGGAGCAGACCCTGGTGGAGCTCCAGGAGGCGTCGAAGAAGGCCGGGCTGCCGCTCAAGGTCGTCTCCTGGCACCAGGCCTCGGACCTCGTCGGGCAGATCATCCTGGTGGCCAAGCTGGTGCTCTACGCGGCCGTGTTCATCACCTTCGTGGTGGCGGTGGTCATCATCAACAACGCGGTGATGATGGCCACGCTGCAGCGGGTGCGGGAGATCGGCACCCTGCGCGCCATCGGAGCACAGCGGGGCTTCGTGCTGGGCATGGTGCTGCTGGAGACCACCGTGCTGGGCCTGGTGTTCGGCGCGGCGGGCGCGCTGCTGGGCACCCTGGCCGTGAAGGGGCTCGGTGTCATGGGCATCCCCGCGTTCCACGAGTCGCTCTACTTCTTCTTCTCCGGCCCGCGCCTCTTCCCCACCCTGCAGGCCTCCAACATCATCACCGCCCTGGTCATCGTGCTCGGGGTGTCCGCCTTCTCCACCTTCTACCCGGCGTACCTCGCGACCCGGGTCTCGCCCCTCCAGGCGATGCAGACGGACGAGTGACGCCATGTTCCAACTGCTGCTCATCGCCCTGCGCAACCTCGGCTCCCACAAGCGCCGCACGCTGCTGCTCGGCGGCGCCATCGCCGGTGTCACCGCGCTGCTCGTCATCCTCATGGGCCTGGCCAACGGCATCCAGACCACGACGGTGGAGACCGCCACCACGCTCATGACGGGCCACGTCAACGTGGCCGGTTTCTACAAGGTCACCGCCGGCCAGTCCGCCCCCGTCGTCACCGCGGTCCCCCCCCTCCAGAAGCAGCTCCTCCAGGAGGTGCCCGAGCTGGACTACATGGTCCAGCGCGGCCGCGGCTACTCCAAGGTGGTCAGCGACACCCGCTCCATGGACCTCGTCCTGGGCGGCATCGACGTCAAGAACGAGACGGGCTTCCGCAGGGCCCTCATCCTCCGCGAGGGCCGGATGGAGGACCTGGAGCAGCCCAACACCCTGCTGCTCTTCGAGGAGCAGGCCAAGAAGCTCGAGGTGAAGGTGGGCGACACCGTCACCCTCTCCTCCCCCACCATGCGCGGCACCAGCAACACCGTGGACGTGCGCGTGGCCGCCATCGCCGCCAACGTGGGCATGCTCAGCTCCGTCTTCTGCTACCTGCCCAACTCCACCCTGCGCGCCCTCTACCAGATGCGCGACGACGCCACCGGCGCCCTCCACCTCTACCTCAAGGACACCGCCGACGTCCCCGCCGTCCAGGCCCGCCTCATGAAGCGGCTGCCCGAGCTCGGCTACAAGGTGCTCGACCACAACCCCAACCCGTTCTTCATGAAGTTCGAGTCCGTCAACCGCGAGGCCTGGACGGGTCAGCGCCTGGACATCACCAACTGGGAGGATGAGATCTCCTTCATCACCTGGTCCGTGAAGGCGCTCAACGGGCTCACCGTGGGACTGCTCGCCCTGCTGCTCGTCATCATCAGCGTGGGCGTCATGAACACCCTGTGGATCGCCATCCGCGAGCGCACCCGGGAGATCGGCACCCTGCGCGCCATCGGCATGCAGCGCGGGTGGGTGGTGCTGATGTTCTTCCTCGAGGCCCTCCTGCTGGCCCTGTTCGGCACCCTGTCCGGCGCCCTGCTGGGGCTGGCCGTGTGCCTGGGACTCAACGCCGCCCACGTCACCATGCCCATGGCCGTCCAGGTCATCATCATGTCCGAGCAGCTGCGCTTCGCCGTGAGCCCGCTCGCCGTGGCCGGCTCCGTCTTCATCATCACGCTGTGCACCACCCTCGTCTCGCTCATTCCCTCCTTCCTCGCCGCGCGGATGAAGCCCGTCACGGCGATGCACCACATCGGGTGACGACCATGACCCTGCGCAACCTCTTCGGCGCCGTGCTCGCCACGGTGCTCCTCGCCGCTCCCGCCGTCCGGGCCGCCGACATGAAGGACCCGGCCGAGCTCAAGAAGCTGCTGGAGACGCTCGACGACCGCCAGCGCAACGGCGGCGACTACAAGTCGCTGATGTACATCGAGCAGAAGGAGAAGGACAAAACGGACGTCGTGCGCGAGGCCGTGGTGTACCGCCGCGACGCCAAGGATCAGCTGATGATCCTCATGACCAGGCCCAAGGGCGAGGCCGGCAAGGGCTACATGCGGCTGGAGAAGAACCTCTGGAGCTATGATCCCAACACCGGCAAGTGGGATCGGCGCACCGAGCGCGAGCGCATCGCCGGCACCGACAGCCGCCGCGCCGACTTCGACGAGTCCCGGCTCGCCGAGGAGTTCGACCCGGCCTTCGAGGGCGAGGAGAAGCTCGGCAAGTTCACCGCATGGAAGCTCGTCCTCACCGCCAGGCCGGGCGTGGACGTGGCCTACCCCGTGGTGCACCTGTGGGTGGACAAGGACACGTCCAACATCCTCAAGCGCCAGGAGTTCGCCCTCTCCAAGCGCCTGATGCGCACCTCCTACTACCCCAAGTGGATGAAGGTCTTCAGCGAGTCCAAGAAGGCCGACGTCTGGTTCCCCCAGGAGATGCGCTTCTATGACGAGGTGGAGAAGGCCAACTCCACCGTCATCGTCGTGAAGAACGTGGACCTCAAGCCGCTCGAGGAGAACATCTTCACCAAGGCCTGGCTCGAGAGCAAAAGCCGATGAGCACCCGCACCACCCTGGCGCTCGCCGCGGTCCTCACCGCGCTGCCGGCGCTCGCCCAGGAGCGCCCCAACGAGGCCGACCTCTTCGGCGGTGAGACGCCAGAGGCACAGGAGGCCTCGCCCGCTCCGGCGGACGCGGCACGCCCCGGCGAGAGCGCCCTCTTCGGGGACTCGCCCGAGGCCACGGCTCCGGCCCCCGAGGCCCGGGACTCCCGGCCCGCGGACCGGGACGCGCAGGCGCTCGATGGGCCCTCGGCCACCAACGCCTTCGACACCGAGGAGGCCGTCGAGGACCCGCTGAAGATCGGCGGGCGCTTCTACCTGCGCGCCCTCTCCCAGGGCAGCGAGGGGGTGACCTTCGGCAACACCTCCTTCTCCGCCCCCATGCTGGTGGACGGGTACTTCGACGCGCGCCCCACCGACCGGCTCCGCGGCTTCGTGCTCGGCCGGCTCACCTATGATCCAACGCGCAGGGAGGGCTCGGGCAGCCTCCTCCCCGCGGCACCCGGCGCGGCCGCCGCGGACCCGCGCGTGCTGCTGGACCAGGCCTGGCTGCGCTTCGACCTGGGCCGCGCCCTCTTCATCACCGCCGGCAAGCAGCACGTGAAGTGGGGCCCCTCGCGCTTCTGGAACCCCACCGACTTCCTCAGCCCCCAGCGAAGGGATCCGCTCGCCCTCTTCGACGCGCGCACCGGCGCCACCATGCTCAAGGTGCACGTGCCCTGGGAGGCCAAGGGGTGGAACTTCTACGCCATCGGCCTGCTCGACAACGCCGGCCCCGCCGACACGCTCGGCCGCGTCGGTGGCGCCGCCCGCGCCGAGGTGGTGCTCGGCTCCACCGAGCTGGGCTTCGATGCCGTGCTCCAGCGCGGCCGCAAGCCCCGCTTCGGCTTCGACTTCTCCTCCGGCCTCGGCCCCATCGACATCTACGGCGAGCTCGCCATCCGCAGGGGCTCCGACACCCCCATCTACCGGCTGCCCGCGGGGGTCTCCCTGGAGGAGCTGTTCAGCCAGGTCAACGGGGACGGCCCACCGCTCGACCTCGGCTCCATCCCCATCGAGACGACCTACCTGGAGGGCTCGTACATCCCCCAGCTGAGCACCGGCGCCACCTGGACGTTCGCCTACTCGGAGAACGACACCGCCACCGTGGGCGTCGAGTACTTCTACAATCCCACGGGCTACTCCTCCTCGCTGGTCTACCCGTACCTCCTCTTCCAGGGGCAGTATCAGCCCTTCTTCATCGGCCAGCACTACGCCGCCCTCTACGGGCTGCTCGCCGGACCGGGCTCCTGGGACAACACCAACTTCATCCTGTCCAACCTGGGCAACCTCTCGGATCGCTCCTTCATCACCCGCCTGGACGTGACGCACCGGGCCCTGCGCTACCTCAGCGTCGAGGCCTTCGTCGCCCTCAACTACGGCCAGAAGGGCGGCGAGTTCCGCTTCGCCCTCAACCTGCCGGCCATCCGCCGGGGCGAGCAGGAGATCCCTCCCATCCACATCGCCCCGCCCACGCTCCAGGCCGGCGTGGGCCTGCGCATCGACCTCTGATAAGCCCCTGGAATCAGGGGCCTTATCGGGTCACTGCCGGGAAACGGGAAGAATTCGGCCCCCCCTCACGCAACTTCCCCGGGGACCGGGCGATAATGCCTTCAAAGCATTCGTGTCTTTCCCGAAAGGTGTTGCCATGTCCACCCGCATCGGAAGCAACTCTTCCTCCTTCGCCGCCACCACGGCGGCCCGTACGGCGGGCCCGACGATCCAGCCTCCGTCCGCGGAGGATCTCAAGGGCGTGAAGTCCGCCAGCGATCTCGGGTCCGATTTCAAGCTCGGCGTGAACACCGACTCCAAGCTGGAGGACGTGATGTCTTCCCTCGCGCAGCTCGTGGGTGAGAAGAAGGCCCAGGGCTACGGCATGACGATCGAGAGCCTGGGCAAGAGCTTCAAGGGCCGCGCCCTGGAGGGCATCCAGAAGGACATGGCCACGTGGCTCAAGGCCAACCCGAACGCCTCCCCGGAGAAGGTCTTCGAGCAGGCCTCCAAGGTCATGATGAAGCAGGTCCTGATGCAGCAGACCTTCAAGCAGACCATCGACCAGATGAGCAGCGCCGCCGTCAACCGCATGAAGGACACCTTCGAGGGCTGATGCGGCACACGTCCGGCCGGGGCGGGCACTTCGTCCGCTCGCCCCTCGGACGGCGGGACGGAGGCTCGTCCTCCGGGCTGTACCGGTTCGTCCAGCGGTGGACACGTTTGGGGAGATGAGCCCTCTCGCCCTCTCCCTGACGCTGCTGCTCGGACAGAACCCCTCTCCCCCCACCCTCGAGGAGTTGGAGCGCGCCGCCCGCGAGGCGGAAGTGAAGCAGCTGCGCGCCCAGGTGGAGCTCCTTCGAACCGAGCTGGAGGCCCAACAGAGCCAGCAGCAGCAGGACCAGGAGCGGCTGCGGACCGTGGAGCAACGCGAGGCCCTCGTGGGCGCCCGCGCCCAGGCCCTGGAGCAGCTCCGGCAGCAGAGCGTGCGGAGCATGAGCAGCGGCTACCAGTGGATGATCACCGCCGACCAGCTGCTCGAGAAGGGGGACTTCTCCGTGGGCCCCGCGCTCACCTACGCCCGGCAGGACATCTCCGAGGCCCTCGCCAGCGCCGCCGGGAGCGGCCGGGGTGAGACCGCGCGCCTCATCGAGAGCGCGCTCGGCCGGCTCACCACCCTCGAGGAGGCCGTGGAGCAGCGCGACATCTACCGGGCCCGCCTGGAGCTGCAGAGCGCCGGCTTCGAGCTGCACCAGGCCTGGAGGCTCAGCCTCCAGCGCTCGGGCGCCTCGCTCGTCAATCAGGAGTAGTGCGGCGTGACCATGGTGGGCGGGCTGCTCGGCTTCGCGATGAGGTAGCCCTGCACGAAGTCCACCCCGTGCTCGCGCACCCAGCGCAGCTCCTCGGGCGTCTCGATGCCCTCGGCCACCGTGAGGATGCCCAGCTTCTGCGCCAGCTCCAGCAGCTTCTCCGTGATGGACGCCTTGTACGAGTCCTGGTGGATGCCCCGGACGAGCTCCATGTCGAGCTTCATGATGTCCGGCCGCAGCTGGTGGATGAGGTTCAGCGACGAGTACCCCGCTCCCAGGTCATCCAGCGCCACCCGGAAGCCCGCCTGCCGGTAGTAGGCGATCAGCGACTTGAGGTGGTTGGCGTCCGGCGTGTGGTCCGACTCGATGATCTCGAAGACCACGTTGCTCGGCGGCATGCCCACCTCGGAGATGGCCGCCACCGTGGAGCGCAGGCAGAACGCCGGATCGTAGATGGCCGTGGGCGTGAAGTTGATGAAGATGGGCACCTTCAGTCCCAGCCGCGCCGCCTCGCGCACCGCGGACAGCCGCGCCGCCAGGTCCAGCTGGAAGAGCAGATCCGCGTCGCGCGCCAGCGTCAGCATCTTGCCCGGGAACACCAGCGCCCCGTCCCGCTCCAGGCCGCGCAACAGCGCCTCGTAGGCGTACACCTGGCGCGTGTCCTTGGCGTTCACGATGGGCTGGTAGTGGCTGGTGATGCGCTTCTCGGCCAGCATGTCCACCAGCCAGCCCGAGCGGCTGAGGGTGAAGAGCTGCGGCAGCGAGCCCACCCGGGGGAAGTCCCCCAGGCCCGGCTCGCCCTCGCCCTCGACGAAGAGCGCGCGCGTGGCCCGCGACTCCTCGCCCGTCAGCGCGCCCATGACGTCGGCCACGAAGGAACCCAGCTGCGCGCCCTCCAGCCGCACCGCCACGCAGCGATCATCCGGCATGGCCTGGTGCTGGCGCCCGGAGTCTCCCAACTGCCGTACCAGCTTGCCGTAGCTGTGGCCCAGCGGCAGCCAGAGGAAGAGCCGGCCCGGCCCCTCCAGCTCCAGCTTCTCTGGAAGGGACTGGCACCGCTCACACGACTTCGACACGGTCTGGCTCATGCGCCTCACTCACTGCTCACGGAAGACGAGCAATCCCCAGGACGTCTCGGTAGCGTACACGTACCCGTCGCCGGGCACCTTCACGCCAGTGAGGCCGTCCAGGAACGCGCGTCCCCGGCCTGAATCCGTCTCCCGCCACGTATTGTAGTAGGCAATCTGCCGGGGTGTGCTCGGGTTGGACATGTCCAGGACACGCAGACCGTCCTGGCTATGAGCGACGTACAACTTCGTGCCCACCAGCGTCAAACCGAGCACCGGGGACGCCGGCCCCATCTCGAAGCGGCCGACCTCGGTGATGTGGGCAACTTCCGACATGTTCGCGTCCACCGACACCGACACCTCCAGGGCCCGCAGCCGGGAGTTCCAGCCCTCGCTCGCCTCGAAGGCGATGGTCCGGTCCCCGATGGAGCCCACCGCCACCGTGCGGCTGGTGGCGTTGTCGTACCCGAAGCGCCCCAGGAACTTCGGGGCGGCCACATTCGTCACCCCCACCACCGCCAACCCATACGCCCAGTGACCCAGGTAGAGCCGATTGCCGAAAACCACCCCGTCCACCGGGTACTCCCCCTTCAGGGCGTCGCTCTGCGGCACGAAGTAGCGCGTGAGCAGCGAGGGCGAGGCGGGCTTGGAGACATCGAAGATGAGCACCTCGGCCCGGGGCGACGGCGACATCATGTAGAGCCGGTCCCCGTCCACGAACAGGCCCCACCCCGCCAGGACGGAGCTCCCCCCCGGCAGCGAAGTGAGCCACCTGGGCGCCTCGGGCGTGGTCACGTCATAGACGAGCAGGCCCTCGGTCTGGCTGGTGACATAGAGCGTCGTGCCCTTCACCCAGGAGCGGTACCAGGTGTCCGACGTGGGGGTGAGCTCCGCCACCTTCCTGGGCGCCGCCGGGTTCTTCACATCGTAGATGAAGAGGCCCTCGGACAACGCCGTCACGTAGGCGTACCCACCCGACACGAAGACGTCCATGGCCATGCCGCGCGGCAGGGCCATCTCCGACACGAGTTCCACCCCGGACGCCTCCTGCTCGCCCGCGGGCCGCTGGACGCGCACCGCCTCGAAGGTGCCCTCCAGGTCCTTCTCCCCATTCACGCAGCGGCGGAACTGCCCCTTCACCTGATGGGGCGCCGGGGCCTCGCAGCCGGCGAGCGCGATGCGGAGCGTGGAGAAGGAGCGCTCGTAGTCGGCGGCCAGGTAGAAGGTCTCCCCCTCCACGGTGCGCTCCGAGAGCGGGGTGACGAAGAGCAGGGACTGGGACTGATCCGGCGTCAGGAAGAACGCCGTCGGCGTGCCCACTCCGTCGATCGTGACGTTCGTCTTCCAGACCCCATCGGCCTGGACGGCGGCGAAACCCGACCGGTCACATGCGGACAGGTCGAAGGCCGGGAGATCGCACTCGTGCTTCTCCTCCGCCGTGTTCGGGCATCCAGGAAGGGCGAGGAGCAGGGCTCCCGCCATGACCACCAGAGAACGATTCATGCGCCATCCATACCGGGCGCCAGAGGGATGCGAAAGCATTGGTTCACCCAACACCCGGCGACGCGGGGACGTGCAACGCTGAGCAATCATACAGAAGCGCCCGGCTGCCCACTCGTCTATATGAGGAAGCCTGCCTAGGTTCGCTCAGTCCCTCGTCTCCCCACCCGGGAGGTCGCCCCTGTGAATCGACGTCTTCTCACCGCCACCCTCTTGGCCCTCGTCCTCTCAGAGGCCGCCCTGGCCCAGGTCTATGTCATTCCGCGACGGGCTCAACGTTCGCCGGTGCACACGTATGAGTTCGAGTGGAAGCACATGGACATCCTCGTGGGCCCCGAGGCCGAGGGTGTAGCCGCCCCAGCGGCCCACCGGGCCCACATGCAGCCACCGGGCGCGCCGGGAGGTCCGACCCCCGCCTCCCCCACCACCCCGCAGATGCGCGGGCCGGGCGTCCCCACCGCCGACGCGACGCAGGTGCCCAAGGGAGGCAAGCAGGGCGAGCAGGGCACCGGTGGCAGCCCCGTGGAGTCCGTGGAGCCGGGCAGCCCCACCCCCGTGGCCGACAATCAGCGGGATGGAGGCACGCCCATCGCCACGGGCGGTGAGCTCTACGTCCCCATCGCCCTGTCCGCCGACGGCGGCACCCCGGATGGCGGCGGCCCCGCCTACGCCACGTCGCTGGGCGCCAAGAGCGGCGGTGTCCGCTTCTACTTCTACGAGAGCGAACGGAACGTGGCCCAGTACGCCGCGCCCCAGCTCGAGGAGGCCTACCGCTACCTCGTCGATCGCTTCCAGTTCGTTCCCACGCAGACGTTCCCGTACATCCTCTACAGCAGCTACCAGGAGTTCCTGCAGACCAACGTCTTCGCGGTGTCCGAGGGCACGCTGGGTGTCACCAGCACCCAGGGCAACCTGGAGCTGGCCCTGCCCTACCTGGGTGACCACCGGCTCTTCGGGGAGATCAGCTCCCACGAGATGGCCCACCAGTTCACCATCCAGAAGGTCCGCTTCCTGGCGGAGCAGGCCAAGGTGTCCGGAGACCCGCTCAACGCCATCCCCCTCTGGTTCATCGAGGGTCTGGCCGAGTTCTACGCCAAGGGCGGGTTGGACCCCGAAGGCGAGATGATGGTGAGGGATCTGCTCATCAACCCGGACCTGATGCGCGGGTACGCCTTCCTCGACTTCTGGTCGCCCGGGCCCTACGGCTTCCTGTGGATCTACAAGGTGGGCCAGGCGCGCTGCGAGTTCCTGGAGGAGACGTACGGCCGGGGCTTCATCCAGAAGGTGATCGACAACTCGCCCAAGCTCGTCTCCGGCACGGCCAACACGCCGGAGCTGCAGTTCGAGGGGCTGGTGGAGATGCTCACCGGGGATGATCCGCAGAAGGTGGCCGCGAAGTTCGAGGCGTGGCTGAAGCAGCGCGCCTACCGCACCTACCTCAAGGCCGAGCAGTCCACGCCGCAGATCGACGTGCTGCGCGAGCGCCGGGGCATCGTCACCTCGCTCAACAGCTCGCCGGATGGCCGGATCATCATGTACCGGAGCATCATCCCGGAGACGGGCCAGAGCCAGCTCATCATGTTGGATCCGCGCGCGCCCCAGGAGAGCGTGAAGGTGCAGGGCGACGGCGTGCCGGGCTACGAGTCGCTGCACCCCGTGTTCGGGCGCAACTTCGCCCTCACGGACGACAAGCTGGTCTTCGTGGCCGAGTCGCTCTCGCGCGACATCCTCTACGTCCAGAACTTCAAGCACACCGCCGAGCCCATCTCCATGACGGGCGCGCTGCCGTCCATGGGCCGCAGCCCCTACCTCAACAACCCCTCCGGGCTGCGCAAGGACCCGCCCTTCAAGGTGCGCTTCGAGCTGGGCGAGCGCGTGTCCTACAAGCTCGCGGACCACGGGCTGATCGCCGCGTACTCGCCGGCCTTCTCGCCGGATGGCAAGCAGCTGGCCTTCATCGGCCTGAACGAGTCGGGCACGCGCGACGTGTACGTGCTGCCGCTGGATCAGGGCCTGGACGTGGAGCCCCGGCAGATCACCCATGACGTGTACGCCGAGCGCAGCCTCACCTGGGGCCCGGCGGGCATCGTCTTCACCTCGGACGCCACCTCGCACGGCTACTACAACCTCTTCCGGGTGAAGCCGGAGGCCGCCGACAAGGTGGAGCGCCTCACCACCGAGGCGAGGGACCACAATGATCCGACGGTGATGCCCGACGGCCGCCTCTTCTTCGTGGCGTACGAGAAGAGCCGCTCGGACCTGCACGAGTACACCGGCGGTGGCGGCATCGTGCGGCGCACGGACGTGACCACCGGCCTCTTCGAGCCGAGCCCCGCTCCGGATGGGAACCTGTGGCTGCTCTACCACGTGTCCGGTGAGCGCAAGCCGGCCCTGCTGCGCTCGCAGCAGTTGATGAACTTCGAGGTGGCACAGGCCTCCAAGGCGGAGGCGGGCCCGCCGAGCCCCCTGCCCCAGCGCTCGCTGGTGGGCGCCGAGCCCTACAAGCCCTTCGCCCGGGAGAACATCGACCTGGGCCCCATCATGGGCTTCGCCGGCGCGGGTGGCGGCGGCTTCTACGGCCAGGTGTTCGCCTCGGCCGCGGACCGGATGCGCAACCACGCCCTGATGCTGCAGGTGGCCGTGTACGGCTCGTTCGACCTGACCGACGGCTACCTGCTGTACATCAACCAGTCCCAGCGGACCATGTACGGCCTGGGCCTCTTCCAGTCCCTGCGCTTCCGGCTGGACCAGACGCTGAGCCGCTACCGCAACCAGCTGCCCTACTACGCACTCGTCGCGGGTGAGCGCTTCTTCGGCGCCACCTCCCTGGCACGCTATCCGCTGAGCACCTTCACCTTCCTGGAAGGCAACCTCAGCATCGGTGGCGCCTCGTACTTCCTGGATCCGACGACCGCCTTCCTCCTCAACCTGCAGGAGATCAACGGCATCGGAGACCTGTATTCGGAGTGGCAGCGCAACAGGCCGGGCATGCGCTTCCAGACGGAGGGCTCGCTGGCCTTCGGCTACAACACGCTGCGCTACCACTACACGGGGGTGCCCATCTCCGGCACCTCGTTCCTGAGCGAGATCACCACCGGCGTCCAGCCCTTCAACGGCCAGTTCTACGGCAACCTGCGCCTGGACGCGGAGCGCTACTTCCCCATCCCGCTGGGCAGCACCCACATCATGCTGCGCGGCGGCGCGGGCACCAGCTTCGGTGGACGCTTCTCCCAGTCCTTCTACCTCTCCAGCTTCGACACCCTGCGCGGCGTGCCCTTCGGCAACGAGCAGTGGCTGCTCGGCCAGCACTACCTGTACTCCACGCTGGAGCTGCGCGTGCCGCTGGATGCGCTCATCCGCATCGCCTTCCTCAACTCCCTCATGGGCGTGGCCGGCTTCGACGTGGGCGGCGTGGGCGGCACGGCCCGCGAGCTGTGGAACCGGCGCGTGCTCGATGCCGCCGTGGGCGTCAACGTGGGCCTCGGTCCCATCCTCCTGCGCCTGCACTTCGCCTACCCGTTCGACATCAACGCCCCCGTGGGCCGGCCGGCCGACAAGTGGGTGACGCAGTTCTCCATCGGCCTCGCCGGGCTCGAGGGCTACCTCTTCAAGGGACACGGCGACCCGCCCGGCGCCCAGAAGAAGCGCATCCCCGGGCCTCCCGTGACGCTCGGGGGACCCAACGTCGGCGGGTTCTGACGGCCGCGCCGTCACGGTCCGGGGTGGGGGCTGAAGAGACCCTCACCCCGGTCCACTCAGGACTGCGCCGCCACCAGCGCGGCGTTGGACCGGGCCAGCGGGCCGCCGTCGTGGGGAATCCGCTCGAAGTCGCCCCGCAGCGCCTTGAGGGCGAACTTCTCCAGGTCGATCTCCCGCCGCGTCCGCACCCCCAGCGCCCTCACCAGCTCCGAGAGCGGACCGAAGCCGAGCAGGCCGTGCTGCAACAGCAGCCCCGCGGCCACCCCGCTCACGAGCTTCCACCGGGGGCCGTCCTTCGCCGCCAGCACCAGGCCGAGCACCGAGACCGCGGACGCCGCCACCGTCACCACCCGGTTCAGGTCCCACTCGCGCTCCAGCTTCTCCAGGTAGGTGCTGATGACCGAGCGATCCATGTGCTCGGCCATGCCCTGGACGCACTTCTCCACCCGCGCATCAATCCGCCGGTTCACCCCGTCCGGTGTGTGGGTACGCACCGAGTCGGCCGACGTCCGGTTCCAGGACTCCATCTCGCCTCCCTCCAGGCTGGCAGGTCATCTGTGCGAAGGTAGGGATGCAGCCGCACCCGGGTCAGGACAGCGCACCGGGCCCGGCCGTCTGCCCGCCGCTCCCCCCTGCTCGGCTCGCCAGGGGATGCCTAGCTTGGCCGCCGTGAATCGTCTTCCACGCGTCCTGCTCGCCTGCCTGCTCGGTACCGCCTGCGTCCACCGCGACTACCCCCAAGCCCTGCGCGTCTACGATGACGTGGCGGACTCGGGGCCGGAGCTGTCGCTCGCGCTGTACCAGTCCGTGGGCGTGGGGCTGCGCACGGGCCATGTGGTGGAGCTGGTGCAGGACGCCCGCATCCTCGAGCGGCTCGAGGCGGAGATCCGCGAGGCCCGCGAGTCCATCCACCTGCTCGCCTCCAACTGGCAGCCGGGCGAGGCCTCGGAGCGCCTGCTGCGCGCGCTCTCCGGGCGCCAGCCGGGCGTGGTGTGCCGCATCCTCGTGGATTCCCTCCACAGCCCGGGCTTCCAGGACACGGTGGAGCCGCGGCTCGTCCAGGCCGGGTGTGACGTCCGCGCCTTCCGGCCCTTCGTCGGCTCGGAGGTGGTGTTCAACGATGAGCGGCTGGAGGCGCGCAACCACCGCCAGCTCGTCATCCGCGACGGGCGCAGCGGCCTCACCGGAGGCTCCGGCGTGGGCCCGGAATGGCGGACCGGGCAGACACCGGTGAACGCGTGGCGCGACACCTATGTCCACGTGGAGGGCCCGGCCGTGCGCCAGTTGCAGCAGGCCTTCGCCCGGGACTGGTTGGAAGCGGGCGGAGGACTGCTCCCGGAGTCCGCCTTCCCCACGCTCGAGCCGCGCGGCGAGGCGCGTGCGGGCTTCGTCGCGAGCACCGGCTCCCCGTCGCTCAGCCACTCCGAGCGCATGGTGCAGGTGCTCATGGCCGCCGCCCGGCGCCGGCTGTGGCTCACCAACGCCTGCTTCGTCCCCACCGCCGCCACCGTGGACACGCTCATCCGCAAGGCCCGCGCGGGCGTGGACGTGCGCATCCTCGTGCCCGGCGACGAGGCCACCTCCGGCGTGCTCGCCGCCCAGCGCGCCTCCTACGAGCGCCTGCTGGAGAGCGGCGTGCGCCTCTGGGAGTACCAGTCCGCGCCCCTGTATGCCCGCACGCTCGTGGTGGATGACCAGTTGACCGCCGTGGGCTCCAACAACCTGGAGCCCAACGCGAGCGCGATGCTCGAGGAGGGGGCGCTCGTCGTCGAGGACGCGCCACTCGCCCGGGCGCTCGCCGACAGCTTCGAGCGGGACCTGTCGCACGCGGTGGAGGTCCGCAAGGAGGAGTGGCGGGAGCGCGGGTGGCTGGACCGTGTCGGCTCCCCGCTTCCTCCCTCGGCCACCGGCTGCCGCTGAGCGGGTAGTCCCGAGCCCCGAGCGGACAACGGCCCTCCCACCTGGGAGAACCCGCTTCCCATCCCGCGGGCCGGGGGCATCCACTGAAGTTCCAGAAGGGCCGCGCCTGGATGAGGGACTTCGTCCGCCTGCGCCGGGCGTTCGTCCTGAAGGAGTTGGAGCGCTACCGCATGCGCAAGCCCGGGCTGGTGCTGGAGGCGCTGGACGCGCGCGAGGGCTGGGTGGAGCTGCGCAACCGGGGCAGCACGCCGGTGCTGCTCGGGGGGATGGTGCTGACCACGAACCTGCGGCGGAGCATCAGATAGCGCCAGAAGTCCTCACCCAGGACCGAGGCCTTGACCACCTGGGAGGTCTCGCAGTTGGGACAGGCGGACGCGGCCGTGGTCACCCACGAAGCCGCGAGCAGGGCGAAGGACTCGAGCCGGTTGTGTCTCATCGGGCGAACCCTCGGGTGGGAGCTTCGTTCCGAGGGTACGCACGGCGAATGCCCGGTCAGGAGGACCAGGCAGCCGGGTGAGGGCCGGGACGCCAGGGGATTCCCCACTGGCGTCCACGGAAGAAGGCTGTCTCAGGGAACGACGTACCCGAGGAGCGACTCGACGGTCTGCCCCTCGCAGTTGGACGCGGGCGAGACGAAGTGATCTCCGTTGGAGGAGATCCGGCAGCGGTAGAGCGGCACCGTGCCCGCCACCTGGGACGTGTAGACGTAGCCCACCGGCCCGAGCGGCTGCAGACCCTCGCAGTTCACATCCGGCGTCAGCAGGTTGTGATCGCCCACGCGGCACTCGTAGAGCATCCGCGTTCCCGGCTGGGGAGCGCGCAGCAGCCGCCACGAGGACTCCACGGTGAAGCCCGGCGGCGGCAGACGCGTGGAGGCCCAGTGCCCACGCGTCGCGTTGTAGCTCCGGCGCAGGCGCGTGTAGGGCAGGTCCTCGAAGCCACAGGAGAGCTGCGGCGGATTGAGGTCATTCCGGTTGGCCAGCGCCCACGTGGTCCAGGCCGGCTTGGCGCTTCCATCCGCGCGGCGCAACCCGACGCCCAGACCGCTGGAGACCTCGTCCGGGTGGTCCTTCATGCGGTGGTAGATGTAGCTCTCGATGCCGGGCGTCCCCAGCACGTTGCGGAACGAGTTGCACACGCCCGTCTGCTGCGCCGCCTCCGAGGAGTTGGGCGACAGCGAGTTGACGCCACTCTCCGTGAGCTGGAGCTCCCAGGAGGACGGCACGTTCGGGAACGTCTTGCGGAGCCACCCGGCCAGGACGCCGATGTTGCCGTACGTCACCCGGGGGTAGTCGTCCGCGGAGAACTGCGGCTTGAGCAGATCGGGCGGATAGGGGTGATAGGCCACCCGCCACGCGCGCGAGCCCACCCGCGCGGCGAAGCCACTCAGGAACGTCATGCCCGAGAGCAGCGGCTCGTTGGCGCCCGGCTGGTCGAACTCGGGGCCGAAGTGGTGCTCGAGCGAGATGAGCACCTTGGCGGCGGGCTGCCAGGCGACGACCTGGTCATAGGCCGCGTTGTAGTTGGCGGCGTAGGTGTCCAGCCACGTCTGGGTGTTGCAGGCCCCCGCGCCCTGCCCGCAGCCCACGTCGAACCAGACGTTCGAGTTGACCTCGTTGTGGATGACGAAGTCGGCGATGCGGCCGTTGCCATTCAGCCCGTTGTAGCGCCAGGCCAGCATGCCCGCGAAGCGCCCGTAGTCCGCCGCGTTGTTGGGCGCGCAGAAGATCTCGAAGCCGGGCCCCGCCGGAGTGCACACCCGGCCCGCTCGCGCCCACGCGGGGACGCCGTACACCACCGCCGTCACCACCACGCCACGCGCCGTCCAGGTCCGGATGGCCGAGTCCACCGCCGCATCCACCACGAAGCAGCGCCCGCTGTACTCCACTTCATTCGAAGCACACGGAGGCGCCTTCGCGGTGGGCTCCCAGGTGAACCACGTCAGGTTCATGGCCACGCCGCCCGTGTTGTTGCCGGTGACCTCGTCGTAGCTCGGCCAGAAGTCGGGCTGCAGGCCCTTGATGCGGTACTCGCTCCGCGTCGGGTACGGCAGGTTCGCCGTCACCTCGGCCTGGAGCGCCGCCAGCGGGGCCATGGCCGCCGCGGCCGGACCCGCCATGCTCGAGACTCCCAGCATGGCGAGCACTCCCATGAAGCTCATCATCCGCGCTGCTGCCCACGGCCTCGTCTGTCCACCGCTCATGCGAACCTCCGTTGAGAGGTCCGCATATTGCTCCAAAACCTGAAAATCAAGCTCAACCTGGATTGAAGGCCGAACTCAATTATTGAGGAAGCGCTCCAGCACGGCCTTGCGCTGGGGCAGGAACTGGTCCCGGAGCGCGGGGGAGATGGCGAAGCGGCCCGGGTCCGCCGGATCATCGTTCTCCGTGCTCTGGACGAAGTTGGCCGAGGCGGGCCACGTCAGGCCACCGCCCACGGGCCTGCCGCTGTTGCGCTGGTGGCAGCCGCCGCAGGACAGGGCCTGGGCACGCGCGACGATGTCATGGGGGGTCAGCGTGCTGCCCACGCGGGCGAGCTCCTGGCCGATGGCCTGGTGGAACGGGCTCGGGCCCGGGCCGAACTGGGCGAGGTAGTCATCCGCTCCGCCCCGGGTCTGCGAGTCGCTCTGGGCGGCGTTGAACTGATCCGGCACCGAGTGGTTGAAGCGGTTGATGTCGTTGATGGCCAGGCTCGCCACCTGCGAGATGAAGTGACTCTGGAAGGCCGAGGCCCGCGGGTCCGTGGACGCCGGGTTGAACAGCCCGCCAAAGGGGTTGGTCTTCACCGTCGCCGGAACGAACTTCAGCGTGCACGAGGGCTGCGAGGTGCAGTCACTCACCAGCTTGAACTCGCGCATCATCCACGGAATCGGGGGCGCGGTGGGGCCGCCCTGGAGGAACTGGTTGGTGCGCACCTGGCCCAGGCTCCCCGGGTTGTTGCCGTAGTGGTTCATGGCCACCACCGGCTCGAAGCCCGGCAACCCCGTGAAGTAGAAGGCCTCCAGCTTGCTGGCGCGCGACGCGGGATCGGCGTCAGCGGACAGCCCGGCCCAGAAGTCGGCCACCGGCCGGCAGCCCTCGAGCCCCAGCTCGGGCTGGGGGTTGGGCAGCACCGCCTCGAAGATCATGAAGTTGCGGCTGGCGGGCGCCGAGGGCAGCTTCGCCAGGACGATGCGGTACTCGCCGCAGTTCGAGCCGTCCACGGGCGCCAGATCGAAGCGGTTGTAGAGACCCACCGCCGCATAGCTGTCCAGGTTGATGACCGAGCCCGGCCGCGCCTGTCCGCCCTCGCTCGGGCGGCACACGTAGGGGAAGCCGTTGAGGGTGTTGCCCATGTCGGTGCAGTGCGGCATGCCCGCCAGATCCGGCTGCCCGGGCGCCGGGTTCTGCGTGTCCCACAGCTGGCGGAAGAGCTGCTCGGGGGTGAAGCCCGTCCCGCCATGGTCCGCGACCAGCTTGCTGAACACCCGCCGTCCCCCGAACCGGGCCAGGATGCTCTTCTCCGTCACGGCCAGCGAGCGGCGGATGTCGATGGAGCCCGTGGCCGGAGACTCGTCGGCGCCCGGAGCCGGCACCGGCGTTTCCATTCCGATACCGCCACGGTCGGAGTGCGGCGCTTCCGCGGCCGTGAGCCCGCCCTCGCAGGCACCCAGCAGAGAGGCGGCGGCCGCCACCAGACACACCTGATTGAAACGCTTGTGGCTCATGGGATTTCCCTTTCGTGCGCTGTCTGATGGGTTGGACCCGTGAGCCGCTCCGGCGGGCAAGGCCTCCGATTTTTTTCCGGCGCCGCCCCGGATCCGCCCTCGGGGCTGTGACGCGGGCCACAGTCCTCGTGTGACGCCGCGCACCGCGCTCGAGCCCCATCCCTCGCATTGTTCGCCACACCCAGGGCAACGACACCGGCCCGGGTGAACGGACACTGGCCATGAGCACGCAACAGGCACGGGCGCTGGAGCCCCATGTATTGGTCCTCGACACGCAGCAGAGCTACAAGCGCCTGGAGGAGGATGCGCTCATCCGGGTGGTCCGGGAGGAGTGCCGGCACTTCGCCGTCCACCATCTCCCCTACCGGCTCTCCCCGGTCGTCCTCGGCATTCCCGGGCTGCTGCTGCACCTGTTCCTGCTCGCCGCCGTGCACACCTTCGAGCGCGCGAAATGGATGTATGCGCTCTGGGTGGTCTGCCGGGTGCTCCACTTCTGCCTGGATGCCATGGACGGCACCCAGGCCCGGCGCAACGGGACCCAGTCCACCGCCCGCCACTTCTGGGACCACTGGGTCGACGTCATGAACTCGGCGATGGCGGTGATGATCGTGGCCCAGCTCGGCCCCCGGCACGGCGTCTACTTCCTGCCCTACATCCTGCTCACCGCCACCGGGCAGCTCTTCTTCTACCTCGGGCTGTGCCGCTACTTCGCCACGGGGGTCATGCGCGATCCCTACATCAACCACCTCTGGAACTATGTCTTCTGTCTCTTCCTGGGGCTGTCGGTCTGCGTCTTCGGCGTGGCCATCCTCGAGCAGCCCGCCTTCCAGCTCACCTATGCGATCCTGAGCCTCGTGGCCTTCGGCGCGGGGGCCTGGTCGCTGCTGCAGGACCTCGTGCTCATGTACCGCTCGCCGCTCTCCTCGCCGCGCTTCTACGTGCGGATCCTCACGGCGCCCGCGCTCATCCTCGGCCTGTACGTGACGTGGCTGAGCGACTGGAGCGATGTCTTCTCCGCCCGGGCCCTGGTCGCCCTCGCCATGAGCAGCCTCGCGGTGGGCGTCCATGCGCGCCAGCTCGTCAACAAGCCGCCCGCGTGGCTCACCGCCGAGTGCGTGCTCTTCCTCCTGGTGCTCCCCCTGTCCGCGTTGCCCCAGGCGCTCCAGCCCGTGCTCCACCACGGCCTGCTGGGGGTCATGGTGCTGAGCATGGTCCTCAGCATGTGCCGCTACCTCCGGGAGATGATCTCCCAGTACCCGGAGATCGGCTTCCCGCTGGTCTGGTTGCCCTCGACGCACCGGCCCGTGCCGCACACCGTGAGCAACAAGCTCGCGGCCTGAAGGCCCGCCGGGGGGAGCGCTCCCCGGGTGCCTGGCGGGAATCTCCTTGCTGGCGGAGGTTCATCCGTTATATTGGATGCACATGCTTCCTCCGCGTCACCCCTGCAGCTGCCGCTGTCCTGCCTTGACGGTGGGTCTCCCCTCCGTCGAGCGGCAGTAGGACCGCCGCACGACAGAGGAAGAGAAAGCCCACCCCCCGCGAGGGCCCGGTGGGCTTTCGAGCTTCTATGCTCGATCGCAGCCGTGCCTCGGTCCGGGTCACCCCAGGAGAGGTCAGGAATGCGAGCTGCGAACATGAAACGAGAGGAGGCCGGCAACACGAAGGGCGTGCGCGCGCATGCCGCCCTCGTGCTGGCCATGACGGCGGTCCTGGTCCACGGGCCCGCGAGCGCCCAGGAGCCAGCGCCGGCCCCAGCGGTGGATGCACCGGCCGCCACCGCCGAGCGGCTGGCGGAGCTGGAGCAACAGGTCCGCCTGCTCCAGAGCCAGCGGGAGGAGGGCGTCTCCGTATCGGCCGCGCCGGGCAAGGGACTCACGGTCACGACCGAGGACGGCCGCTTTGGCATCACGGTCAGGGCGCGAGCGCAGCTGCGGGAGACGCTCGCCCGGGAGAAGGACAAGACGACCAACGAGATCAACGTGAAGACGTTGCGCCTGATCACCCAGGGGCATGTCCTCACCACCGACCTCAAGTACACCATTCAGCTCGCCTTCGGCGGCAACGACTTCGAGACGGGCAGTTCCTCTCCCATCTTCGATGCGTTCATCGATTACACGAAGGTGCGCGATCTCAACCTGCGCGTCGGGCAGTACTTCGTTCCGTTCGACCGGGCCCGCACCATCCGGGAGTTCGCGCTCCAGCTCGTGGACCGGCAGCAGGTGGTGCAGGAGCTGACGTTGGATCGCGATGTCGGTCTGATGCTGTACTCGAACGACCTCGGTGGGCTGAATGGCCTGCTGGGCTATCACCTCTTCGTCGGCGGCGGCGAGGGACGCAACCGGTTCGGCCCCCAGGCGACGGGGGGCATCTACGTGGCGCGCCTGGTGCTCCGTCCGTGGGGCGCCTTCGACGATGATCAGGAAGGAGACCTGCAGCGGCTGCCCAGGCCGCGCCTCGCGATCGGGCTCGCCGGTGGCTACAACCAGGGGACGAACCGCCAGAGGTCGACCACGGGCAACGCGCTGACGCTCGGGACGCTGGACTACCGGCACGCCGCCGCCGACGTGGTCTTCAAGTACGGCGGCTTCTCGTTCCTCGGCGAGGCAGTGCTTCGCAACGCGGGGCGCGATGTCCTCGAGGGGACCAACGCGAGCGGGGCGGCGATCCGGGAGTACTCACGTTCCGGCTGGGGCTACTTCCTCCAGGCCGGCCTGATGGTGTCCCCGCTGGTCGAGGTCGCCGCCCGGTGGGACCACCTGTTCGCGTTCGCGGGGACGGACCCCGCGCTCGTCACCCAGGTCAACACGCAGGGGAGACAGGTGGGGGGTGGACTCAACGTCTACCTGAACGGTCACGCGTTCAAACTGCAGACCGATTACTTCTACATCTTCGGCCACGACCGCTCCGCGGGCCGGCATCTCGCGCGGCTCCAGCTCGACGCCTCGTTCTGAGCTCGGAGTTGTCCGAGCCCGGGATGAGCGAGCTCACCCGCCATCCCGGGCCGGCTCGATGTCCATGTCCCATTGCTCCGGCGAGAACAGGCAGATGCCGTTGCCCTCGTCGTCGGTGGAGACGCAGAACCGGGTCCCACAGGAATCGGGCCGCGTCAGGGAGCAGCGCGGCCGGCACCGGCCCTGGTGGCAGACGAAGCCCTCCAGACAGCTCTCGGCACCTTCGTGTCCACAGGTCCGGACGCACGACCTCCGGGCCTGCCCCACCAGGGTGAGCAACGGCTCCGTCTCACACACCGTCCCCTCGGGACAGGGCTCGTCGCCATGGCACGAGCGCCCGTACACCGCGAGGCACACCGACACGCCCCCCTCCCGCCGGACGCACTCCAGGCCCTCGGGACACGCACGGCCCTCACAGGTGGGCTGGCACACGGGCCCGTCAGGGTCCCCACGAGCACAGAAAAAGCCTTCCGGGCATGTCCCCTCGTTTCCGGGCACGCACGGCCGGCCGCACCAGCCGGAAACCGAGCAGACGAGCCCCTCCCCACAGGCCCGTTCCCTCATGGGCCACTGGACGAAACGCAGACACCGCTCTCCCTCCTTGCGCAGGCCCTCATGGGCACAGGTGCGCAGGGCCATCCTGTCCCTGCCTCGGAGGGGAATGGCCCGGCAGGCGGTCTGGGGTGGACACCAGGAGTCCGACTCGCAACCCGAGCCCGTGCACTGCCGCTGCTGGATGCGCGGGTCATGGAAACACACGAACGGAGGGTCACACTGCTCGTCACCCTGACACGGCTGAAGGAGGGTGGGCCGCTCCCGGGCCTCCGCTGGGGACAACCAGGGAGCGAAGCGCCACCCTTCGACGACGTGCTCCGGGGGTGACCGGAACCACAGCATGGCGAGTCCCACCAGCGGCCTGTAACACAGGCGATGCGCTGGGGGTTGGAGAAGCACCAGGAAGCCCGCGAGTGCGCCGACCTGGCATTGAGACAACTGATTCCCGGGCAATTCAGCCTGGAACAACGCTACAGTTTCAACCCCGCGACAGGACGAACGAGTCTCGTGAGCAAGGAAGCGAGAGG
The DNA here is from genome assembly GCF_057119385.1 of Archangium sp. Classification (NCBI taxonomy): domain Bacteria; kingdom Pseudomonadati; phylum Myxococcota; class Myxococcia; order Myxococcales; family Archangiaceae; genus Archangium; species Archangium sp. Next base: position 39,260 of record NZ_DBNGVP010000106.1, read on the forward strand.
AAGGCTCGTGCGACAAGGGCGTGAGAAAGAGCTCGAGGGCACCTTGGAGCCCGATGTCGTCATCCACACGGGAGATCCTCTCGAAGTCTGGGCTGTCTACGACTTCAAGTTTCCCTGCCCGGAGACGAACCCGCCCTTCTGGAGGAAGTACCCCAAAGGGCATCCCTATCAGGGCCGTACACAAGGAGAGATGTACCAGCGCGCCCTGGGACAGTCACCTTACCGCGTCACCCCATTGGACGGAGTCATTCGGGAGCCCACATGGTGAGCGAGCACTACCCGAGACTCAGGCAAAGCCTGCCGGATGGCAGACTGGTCCTGCGAGAGGGACTCATCCTCTGCCTCTTCATGCGGCGCCCGCATGACACCATCTCACGGACCATCATGCGCGCCCTGAACCTCTACCTCGATGCGGTGGGGCACGAGAAGCTGGGCTGGTACGTGGACATGGGAGGCGATCTGGCCTCCGAGGAATACAAGGGCTGGGCGGGAGCTGTACGGCCTCTCGATGATGCACAGTGGGAGAAGGTTCGCGACGAGCTGAGAGCACCTTCCAGTTGCATCCTGCAATTGGAGGAGCATGAGAATCAGGTGGGCGGATTTCGCTTCGAATACCATGGCAGGTCACGAGAAGACCTCGACCCGCCAGGTTTCGTGAGCGCGGTTTCATTCTGGTTGCCCACGGAGTATCTGGAGGAGCACGGCCCCGAGCACGTCAAGGAACTCGCCGTGGCGATTGCACGCGAGGTCCCCCTCGATTCTGGTTACGTCAGTCTTGCGTTCAACCATCTCCTGCCGAGCAAGCCGGTGATGCAGCTCATCCAAGAGCAATGCTTCCGCTACCCGGGGATGGACATACAGGACCTCAGCACCACATCCATGAACCTGGGTGAGAAGGTACGGGGAGCCTACTGGCTGAACTTCTATGGACAGACATTGCTCGGACGACTCGGAGGCGCAGGAGGAATTCGCGCACGGCTGACCCATCACCCAGAGGTGTCCATCGAGCAGTTGAGCACACAGAAGGTGATGGTCTCGATGGGGCAATGGCCTGAAGCGGGCGATGTGGAGCAGAAGAGAGAAATGCGGTCGTACCGCGCCCTGGCCCGGGTGCTGGAGCCCTATCTGTACGAAGAGCCCACCTCCCGGGACCTCACTCGACGATGGCAGCGCCGCTTCCTCGACACATGACCTGAAAAGTCGCCCCGCCCACCTGCCCAATCAGGTAGAGTGTCCCGGTACGGAGGCATACCGGCCATGACCCTCGCCATCGCGGGCTTCTCCCCCTTTCCCCCCGAGCTGCTGCTCGTCCTCGTGGCCTCGCTGCTGCTCTGGGGCCAGGTGCATCGGCTCCTCCTGGATCTCACGACATGGTGCGGCGAATGGGGCGCCTTCCGCGCGACCCTCGCTCTCGCCTGGCTGCTGAAGTGGCTTCCCCTCGACGCCTGGATGAGGGCCAGGTTGTGGCGCGAGGAGCTCTACGCGTACTCGGCGCTCGGCCATACCGAGACGGCCCTCGCGGGTGCCCGCCGCCTCGCGGTCCATGCCAGGGCGGATGGCTGCCTGCCCTGCGCCACCTGCGTGGTCAACCTCTTCATCAACGCGGGCCGCTACCTGGAGGCGCTCGACATCGAGCGGGGCTGGCACGGTCCACCGGCTCCCGAGGTGCCGTCCCCCGAGCGGAATGAGTGGGCCATGGTCCGGTTCAACCTCGTCGAGGCCGTCTACAACCTCGGAGGCTGGGGGGCCGCCAGCGCGCGCCTGTCCGCCCTGGAAGAGCCGGCACGTGCGTATCCCTTCCTGTGGAACTTCTTCCCCGTCCAGCGGGCGTGGATCCTCGCGCACACCGGGCGCGGTGAGGAGGCGCTCGCCGCGCTCGAGCACGTGGACCGCCAGCGCGTGTCCCGGGTGTATCGGAGCGAGGTGCACTTCACCCGCGCCGCGGCACTCCTGGCCCTGGGCCGGTACGAGGAAGCGGAGCGGGAGGCGCGCGGGGGGATGAAACTCGCGCGCCGGGTGTCGAGCACGCGCAACGGGCTGTTCCTGCTCGGGCGCATCACCCTGGCCGCGGGGCGCCTGGAGGAAGCCCTGCGCTTCTTCGAGGCGGGCGCCGCACACCCCTACAAGGGCCAGGGTGGGGACGGCTTGCTGGCCTGGGGTGACTGCCTCGCGACGCTGGGCCGGCACGAGGAAGCCCGGGAGGCATGGCGGCTCGTGCTCGTCAGGGACGGTCAGAGCGGGGCGGCCTCGGAGGCGGCTTCTCGGCTCGGTCTCCACGCGCGCCGCCCGGCGGCCTCCGGATGCCCTGGCCTGCCCGAGGCGCGCTAAGGTGCGCGGCCCATGTCCCTGCCCATCCGCCTGGTGCTGCTACGCCCGCGCAACGCGGAGAACCTCGGTGCCGCCGCCCGGGCCATGAAGAACTGCGGCCTCTCCGAGTGGACCTGGGTCCACCCCGAGGCCGAGGACCTCGCCCCCGCCCGCCGGCTCGCCGTCCACGCCGAGGACGTGCTGGAGGCCTCGGGCCGCGCGGACTCGCTCGACGCCGCCGTGGCGGACTGCGTCTGGGTGGTGGGCACCAGCTCGCGCAAGGTGGAGGGCAAGCGCCGGCTGTCCCCTCGCGCCGTGGCCGAGGAGATGGTGCAGCGTGCCGCTCAAGGCCCCGTCGCCCTCGTCTTCGGCGATGAGCGCAGCGGCCTCACCAACGCCGAGGTCGAGCGCTGCCACGACCTGTCCGCCGTCCCCACCGCTCCCGAGCAGCCCTCCATCAACCTCGCCCAGGCCGTGCTGCTGTACGCCTATGAAATCCGCATGGCCACGCTCGCCGCCTCGCCGCCTCCCGCCGCTCCGCTTCCCGTCGCGGCCACGGATACCGAGCTGGCCCTCGTGGAGTCCGCCCTGGAGGAGGCGCTCGTGACCGGGGGGTTCCTCGTGGACGAGCAGACCCGGGGCCGCACCGGGCTCCGGGATTTGTTCGCCCCCCTGCGCCGCTCCCGGCTCACCCGCAAGGAGGCGAAGCTGTGGCTCGCCGCCCTGCACACGCTGGCCAAACGGCTGCGCTCGGGGAACAGGGGCGAGTAACCCCTGTCAGCGGGCGGGGCCCAGGAGCTTCGTCATCAGCTTCGGGTCCTCCGGCAGCAGCCCCGACTTCGGCAGCCGCTCGAGCAGCTCCTTCCAGCGCGGGTCCGCCTTGTACGTCTTCTGGAGCAGCGGCACCGCCTCGTCCACCTTGCCCACGTTGACGAGCGACACCGCGTGCCAGAACACCATCTCCGCGTTGCCCGGCGCCAGCTCCTCCGCCGCCGAGTAGGCCTTCAGCGCCGCCTGCGTGTCGTTGCGCTCGATGGCCAGGTCCCCCTCGTTCATGAAGTTGTACGCCCGCTGCAGCGTCACCAGCCGGCGCAGCTCCTTCAGCGGGGCCGGGTGATCATCCACCCGCAGATCGAACCTCCGGTCCACCCACGGCCGCCCCGACGCCTTGCCCGACACCACGATGAGCGCCGCCGATTGCTTGCCCCGGATGTCGCCCCCCTGCGCCTCCGCCGCCTCGAGCGCCGCCAGCATCCGCTCGGCCAGGTCCCCCTTCGCCTCGCGGTAGGCCTTGGCCATCGCCGGCCACACCGTGTCCTTCTCCATCATGTTGGCCTGCACCGAGAAGTTCTCCCCCACGATGTGGCCCGCCGCCGCGATACACTTCTCCCCCGTGTGCGCCGCCACCCGGCCCTGCGCGTCGATCATCCCCACCTGCCGCACCTGGCTCGCCGAGTCCGCCGCCAGCAGCCCCGCCAGCGACTGCGGAGCACTGCGCCCCGCGCGCATCAGCTCCAGCCCGAGCTTCCCGTAGGACGGATCCACGAAGGACTGGGTGGCCACCGCGCCCACGCCCGCCTCGGCCCAGGGCACCGTCGAGCCCACCGAGAACCAGTGGGACTGCACCGCCACGCCCAGCTCCCCCGTCTCCGGATCCCTCGCGACGATGGAGTAGGTGTGCACGGGCCGCTTGGGCACCGGAGCCGGCTCCGCGGCGAGCGCGGGCATGGCGAGCAGGACGAGCAACAGGATGGAACGCACGATGAAGCCTCCAGGGAAGGGGCCGCGAGCCTGAGCGAGCGGGCGTCCAGCCGCAAGCGCTCCGCGTCCCCCTCCCCTCCAGCGAGCGGCCTGGAAGCATCCCCGGTGAGGTGCGTCCCAGGGTCCCTACCTTCTCTGAAGATTCCAACCTGGAAGGAGCCAACCATGCGGCACATGCCCTACGAGCGGATGTCCATCGGCGACGGGCCCGACGACTCTCCCAATGTCCCCAACCGGGAGGCCCCCAACGAGAAGGAGCAGGGGCCCAAGCGCACGCCCAACGCCGCCGAGGGCACCGAGGGCGAGGAGCGCCGCATGCCCCAGGGCGAGCCCGGCGCCACGCCCGGCTCCGCCGAGGGGGGCGCCTTCGACGAACCCTCGCGGCATTGACTCGTGGCCGTTACAGTGGCCCCGAGCCATGAATCGCAAGCCCCCCGCACGCCGCTCCCCGCCTCCCTCCGCCAAGAAGCACGCCCACCCGGGGCGTTGGGAGGGCAAGGCCAAGCCGGACTGGCTCGCCCGCGCGCTCGCGAGGGCCGGGGTGCTGCCCCAGGAGGAGGCCGAGGCCGCCATCAAGGCCGGCCGCGTCTCGGTGAATGGCAAGGTGGTGAAGCAGCCCCTCGCCCCCGTTCTCCCTGGAGCCGCCGTGCGCGTGGACGGGTTGCCCGTGTCGCTCGAGGCGCCCACCCGCGTCCTTGCCTTCCACAAGCCCGCCGAGCTGCTCACCTCCACGGTGGGCCAGCATCGGGTGGGCACCGTCTATGACGTGCTCCTGCCCCAACTGCCCCCGGAACTGGCCGGCTTCACCTGGCACGCGGTGGGGCGGCTGGACCGGGGCACCACCGGGCTGCTCCTCTTCACCAATGACGACAAGCTGGTGACGCACGCGACGTCTCCCGACACGCACCTCACCAAGCGCTATGTGGCCACCGTCTTCAGCGAGGCGGACGAGGACAAGGTGGAGCCGTTGCGCCACGGCGTGCAGCTGGAGGACGGCCCCGCACGGCCCGCGAAGGTCCGGCTGCGCGACGTGCACACCGTGGAGGTCATCGTCACCGAGGGCCGCAACCACCAGGTGAAGCGGATGCTCGGCGCGGTGGGGCTGCCCGTACGCGCCCTGCACCGCGAGGCCGTGGGCGGCGTGGAGCTGGACGTGCCCGAGGGCTCCTTCCGGCTCCTCACCGACGCCGAGGTCACCGAGGGCCTCCGCTATACCCCCGGTAATAAGGAGTGAGGGGCCGCCCCCTCAGGACTGCCGCTTCAGACTGCCCACGGTGAGCCCCGCCTGGCGCGGCTGCTCCCGGTTGATCCCATCCGCCCGGGCCCGGGCCAGCTCCGGCGCGCTGGAAGGAGTACGCGCCCCCGCCGTGGCGGGCGTCGGCGTCCCCTTCCCCGCGGCCCCACCCAGCAACTGCTGGATCCGGGCCCAGCGCGCCTTCTCGTCGGCCATGAGGCGCTTGAGCTCCTCGCGGGCCGTGGCGTCCGGGAGCGTGTCGGCCGCGGCGGTGACCCGATCCAGGAAGGGCATCAAGTAGCCGATATCCCTGTCGAAACCAGCGGGCTGAGCCATGTGCGTCCTCCTCGGGTGGGGAAGAGACCCCGTCCCCGCTTCCTACCTCACCGGACGGCCGTCCGGGCGCCTCATCCCACCGCCCTCCCCGGAAATCCACCTGGGCAACAGAAGCTTTCGGGAAGCTTGGGGGTTATGAACCCCCAGTGTAGGCGGGGCTCCTCCAGCAGCCCGGCGACCGGGGGGGCTTCCCCTCCGGCTTGAGAGGGAGTACACGGCTCCCCGGCTCCATGCCGATTTGGCTGGAAACTTCAAGCGCCGGGAAGTAAGGGCGCCCCCTGCCCTGTTCTCGCAGGACTTCAATCAGCAGAAGGACCGACCCTCGTGGCCTCCCAAGTTCCCATCGAAAAGGTTCGTAACATCGGTATCTCCGCCCACATCGACTCGGGCAAGACGACGCTCTCCGAGCGCATCCTCTTCTATACCGGCCGCATCCACGAGATCCATGAGGTGCGTGGCAAGGACGGCGTGGGCGCGAAGATGGACTCGATGGATCTGGAGCGTGAGAAGGGCATCACGATCCAGTCCGCCGCCACGTACGCCATGTGGGGCGAGTACAACATCAACCTGATCGACACCCCGGGACACGTGGACTTCACCATCGAGGTGGAGCGCTCCCTGCGCGTGCTCGACGGCGCCATCCTGGTGCTCTGCTCGGTGTCCGGCGTTCAGTCCCAGTCCATCACGGTGGACCGGCAGATGAAGCGCTACAAGGTTCCCCGCATCGCGTTCGTCAACAAGATGGACCGCGCGGGCGCCAACTATGAGCGCGTGGCCGCCCAGCTGAAGGAGAAGCTCGGCCACCACCCCGTGCGCCTCCAGGTTCCGATCGGCGCCGAGGACCGCTTCCAGGGCCTCATCGACCTCATCCAGATGAAGGCGTTCTACTTCGACGGTGAGAGCGGCGAGACCATCCGCGAGGAGGCCATCCCCGCCGAGTATGTGGAGAAGGCCAAGGCCGACCGCCTGGAGATGATCGAGAAGGTCGCCGAGGTGGACGACACGCTCGGTGAGCTCTTCCTGGCGGACGCCGCCATCAACAACGAGCAGATCATGGCCGCGGTCCGCCGCGCCACGATCGCGCTCAAGATGACGCCCGTCATGTGCGGCTCGGCCTACAAGAACAAGGGCGTGCAGCTGCTGCTCAACGCCATCTGCTCGTTCCTGCCCAACCCGGCGGAGATCACCAACGAGGCGCTGGACCAGAAGAACGGCGAGGCGAAGGTCATCCTCGAGTCCAACCCGGACAAGCCCTTCGTCGGTCTGGCGTTCAAGCTGGAAGACGGCCGCTACGGTCAGCTCACCTACATGCGCATCTACCAGGGCAAGGTGAGCAAGGGTGACTTCATCGTCAACCAGGCCAACCAGAAGAAGGTCAAGGTCCCCCGTCTCGTCCGCATGCACTCGAACGAGATGAACGACATCAACGACGCGCGTGCCGGTGACATCGTCGCCCTGTTCGGCGTCGAGTGCGCCTCCGGCGACACGTTCACCGACGGCACCGTGCAGTACACGATGACGTCCATGTTCGTGCCGGACGCCGTCATCTCGCTCGCGGTGAGCCCGAAGAACCGCGACGCCCAGGCCAACTTCTCCAAGGCCCTCAACCGCTTCACCAAGGAGGATCCCACCTTCCGCGTGAACCGGGACGAGGAGTCCGGCCAGACGATCATCCGCGGCATGGGTGAGCTGCACCTGGAGATCTACATCGAGCGCATGAAGCGCGAGTACAACTGCGAGGTGGTGGCCGGCAAGCCGCAGGTGGCCTACCGCGAGACCATCTCCCAGAAGGGCGAGTTCTACTACACGCACAAGAAGCAGACCGGTGGCTCCGGCCAGTTCGCGCGCGTGTGCGGCTACGTGGAGCCCCTGCCGGCCGACGCCGTGCAGCAGTACGAGTTCGTGGACGACATCGTGGGCGGCTCCATCCCCCGCGAGTTCATCCCCGCGTGCGACAAGGGCTTCCAGGAGGCCATCAAGAAGGGCTCGCTCATCGGCTTCCCCGTGGTGGGTGTGCGCGTGGTCATCAACGACGGCGCCTTCCACGCGGTGGACTCGTCCGAGCAGGCCTTCAAGACGGCCGCCATCATGGGCTTCCGCGAGGGCTACGCGGCCGCCAAGCCGATCATCCTCGAGCCGATGATGAAGGTGGAGGTCCAGGCTCCCGAGGACTTCCAGGGCTCGGTGGTGGGACAGATCAACCAGCGCCGTGGCACCATCCTCGAGTCCGGAACGGCCGAGGGTTACGTGACGGTGGTGGCCGAGGTGCCGCTGAACACCATGTTCGGCTACTCCACGGACCTCCGCTCGGCCACCCAGGGCAAGGGCGAGTTCACCATGGAGTTCGCCAAGTACTCGCCGGTGCCGCGCAACGAGGCCGAGGCCCTGATGGCGCAGTACAAGGAGAAGCTGGCCGCCGAGCAGGCCGCGCGCAAGTAGTCCCGCGCTGCACGGCCTGACAGTTCCAGGCTGTTGAAGGAAGGCGCCTCCCCCGGGGGCGCCTTCTTTGTTTTCGGGCCCGCTGGCGATTCGCGTCGCGGGCCCCCCGGGGACCATCCCCCACTCAAGAGAATCCATGACTTTCGAAGACCTGAAGCTTGCCGAGCCCCTGCAGCGCGCCGTGAAGGGCGAGGGCTACACCACCCCCACGCCCATCCAGCAGCAGGCCATCCCCCACGTGCTGGAGGGCAAGGACGTGCTCGGCTGCGCGCAGACGGGTACCGGCAAGACGGCGGCGTTCACGCTGCCCATCCTCCAGCGGCTGTCCGTGGGCCGCCCGACGCCGCCCGCCCGCGGCCGCCCCATCCGCGCGCTCGTGCTCAGCCCCACCCGGGAGCTGGCCGCGCAGATCGGTGAGAGCATCCGCGCCTACGGGCGCTTCACCGGCATCACCTCCGCCGTCATCTTCGGCGGCGTGGGCCAGAACGCCCAGGAGCAGTCCCTCAAGCAGGGCGTGGACATCCTCGTGGCCACCCCCGGCCGTCTGCTGGATCTCATGCAGCAGGGCTTCGTGACCTACAAGTCGCTCGAGGTCTTCGTCCTCGACGAGGCGGACCGGATGCTGGACATGGGCTTCATCCATGACGTGAAGCGCGTCATCGCCGCGCTGCCCAAGAAGCGGCAGACGCTCTTCTTCTCGGCCACCATGCCGCCGGAGATCCAGGGGCTGGCCAACAGCATCCTGACGAACCCGGTGCGGGTGGAGGTGGCGCCGGTGGCCACCACCGCGGAGACGATCGACCAGCGCCTGTACTTCGTGGAGAAGGAGCAGAAGCGCGGCCTGCTGGTGCACCTGCTGCAGACGGACAAGGCCATCCAGCGCGTGCTCGTCTTCACGCGCACCAAGCACGGGGCGAACCGCGTGGCCAAGCAGTTGGAGGCCGCGGGCATCGGCGCCGAGCCCATCCACGGCAACAAGAGCCAGAACGCGCGCGAGCGGGCGCTGGCTGCCTTCAAGTCCGGCACCTGCCGGGTGCTGGTGGCCACGGACATCGCCGCGCGAGGCATCGACATCGACGGCATCACCCACGTCATCAACTTCGACCTGCCCAACGTGCCGGAGACGTACGTGCACCGCATCGGCCGCACGGGCCGCGCGGGTGCGGCGGGCATCGCCCTCTCCTTCTGCGACTCCGAGGAGCGCGCGTACCTGAAGGACATCGAGCGCACCATCCGCCGGCGCGTGCCGGTGATGGAGGCCCAGGCGTACCGCTCGAACCTGCCGCCCCCCGCCGAGGGCGCGCTCGATGCGGCACCGGCCCGGGCGCAGCAGAGCCCCCGTCCGCCGCAGGGACAGCGCCGTGACGGCGGGCGCCGCGACGGCAACGGCGGTGGACGCGGCCGCCGGGGGGGTGGTGGCGGTGGGGGTGGCCGGGGTGCGAACGCGGGAGGCTCCCGGAGCTCGGAGTCGGCGCGTCCGCCCCGGAGCGACCGTCCGGCCAGCCAGCAGCAGGCCCAGCGCCCCTCGGCGCCGGCCCCTGCCGCACCGGCCGCCGTTTCCCAGAGGCCTCGCGCGCCCAAGTGGCTGTAAGAAGCGCTCGCGACGAGAACCTCCGCACACCGGATAAGAGGAACCCTTGACCCTGCTCCGCGCCGCCGACGTCCAACTGTCCTTCGGCAGCCGTACCGTCTTCCAGGGCCTGACGCTCACCATCGAAGAAGGTGAGCGCGTGGGCCTGGTGGGAGTGAACGGCTCCGGCAAGTCCTCGCTGATGAAGATATTGGCGGGGGTGGCGCGCGCGGACGCGGGGGAGTTGCAGCTGCGCCGGGGCGCTCGCGTCACCTACCTGCCGCAGGAGCCCGAGTTCGCTCCCGGCGCCACGGTGGCCTCGGAGCTGAGCGTGGCCCAGGGTCCCCTCAGGGATGCGCTGGCCACACACGCCGAGCTCATCCGCCGCATGGAGTCCACCCCCGCCGACGCGCAGGGCAAGCTCATGGAGCAGCTCTCGGCGCTGTCGGACAAGATCGAGCAGCTGGGCGGCTGGGACACCGAGCACCACGCGAAGACGTTGCTGGACCGGCTCGGCGTGAAGGACTGGGACCGGCCCGTGGCCGAGCTGTCCGGCGGCCTGCGCAAGCGGGTGGCCATCGCCCGTGCGCTGCTGACGCGGCCGGACATGCTGATGCTGGACGAGCCCACCAACCACCTGGACGCGGACACGGTGGACTGGCTGGAAGAGGAGCTGGACAAGCTTCCCGGCTCGCTGCTGCTGGTGACGCACGACCGCTACTTCCTGGACGGGCTGGTGGATCGGATGGTGGAGATCCAGCCTGGAGAGGGCGTCGTCTCGTACCCGGGCAACTACGAGGCGTACGTGGAGCAGAAGCTGGTGGCCCAGGAGAACGCGGCCACCGCCCAGCACAAGCGCGAGCGCTGGATTGCCCAGGAAGTGGCGTGGCTGCGCAAGGGCCCGGAGGCGCGGCGCACCAAGAGCAAGGCGCGCATCGAGCGGGCGCGCAAGCTGATGGAGGAGAAGGGCTTCCAGCGGCCGAAGGTGGCGGGGCTGCAGGTGATGCAGGCGCCCCGGCTGGGCCACACCGTCATCGAGGCCGAGGGCGTCCACAAGTCCTACGGCGAGCGCAAAGTGCTCAAGGGCGTCAACCTGATGCTCCAGCGCGGCGAGCGCGTGGGCCTCGTGGGGCCCAACGGCGTGGGGAAGACGACCTTCCTGCGCGTGCTGCTCGGCGAGCTGCCTCCGGACTCCGGCAAGGTGGTCATCGGCAAGAACACGAAGGTCGCCTACTACGACCAGACCCGCGCCTCGCTGGACCCGGAGCAGACGGTGTACGAGGCGGCCTCGCCTCGCGGGGACGATTGGGTGGAGCTGGGCGACCAGCGCGTGGCGCTGCGCGACTACCTGGATGACCTGCTCTTCCCCGTGCCCATGCAGCGCATGAAGGTGAAGGCGCTGTCGGGTGGCGAGCGCAACCGCCTGCTGCTCGCGCGGCTCTTCCTGGAGGGCGCCAACGTCCTCGTGCTGGACGAGCCGACGAACGACCTGGACATCGTCACGCTGAACATCCTCGAGGGGCTGCTGCTCAACTTCACCGGCAGCGTGCTGCTGGTGACGCACGACCGGTACTTCCTCGACAAGGTGGCCACCTCCATCCTCGCCTTCGAGGGCGATGGCAAGGTGGTGCGCTACGAGGGCAACTTCGCGATGTACCGGCGGCTCAAGGAGCAGGCCCAGGCCCGCGCCGCGGCCGCCCCTGCCCCCGCGGCGAAGAAGGCCGAGCCCGCCCCCGTGGCCGAATCGAAGCAGGCGCGCAAGCCGGGCAAGCTCTCGTACAAGGAGCAGCGCGAGCTGGACGGAATGGAGGCGGCCATCGAGGCCGCGGAGACACGCAAGGCGGAGCTGGAAGCGAAGCTCGTGGATCCCACCATCTACTCCAGCGGCTCGAAGGCGGCCGAGGTGCAGAAGGAGCTGGACGCGACGGCGGCGGAAGTCGAACGCCTCTACGCGCGCTGGCAGGAGTTGCAGAACCTGGTTTCCGGAGTCTGAGGTCCCATGATTCGTCTCGACAACATCGGCAAGCAGCACGGACAGCAGATCCTCTTCGTGGAGGCGTCTGCGCAGCTCAACAAGGGCGAGAAGGTGGGTCTGGTGGGCCCGAACGGAGCGGGCAAATCCACCCTGTTCCGGATGGTGGTCCAGCGGGAGCACCCGGACGAGGGGCAGGTGTCCGTGGATCGCGGCGTCACGGTCGGCTATTTCGATCAGGACGTGGGCGAGATGTCCGGGCAGAGCGCGGTGGCGGCGGTGATGGACGGCGCGGGCCCCGTGTCCGAGGTGGCCGCCGAGCTCAAGCAGCTCGAGGCGGCCATGGCGGACCCCGAGCGCATGGACGAGATGGACAAGCTCGTGGAGCGCTTCGGCGTGGTGCAGGGACGCTACGAGGAGCTCGGCGGCTACGCGCTGGAGGGCCGGGCGCGGGAGATTCTGGCGGGCCTCGGCTTCTCCGAGGAGATGATGGACGGGGACGTGGGCGCCCTGTCCGGCGGATGGAAGATGCGCGTGGCCCTGGCCCGCATCCTCCTGATGAGCCCGGACGTGATGCTCCTGGACGAGCCGAGCAACCACCTCGACATCGAGTCGCTCATCTGGCTGGAGAACTTCCTCAAGGGCTTCGAGGGCGCGTTGCTGATGACGAGCCACGATCGCGAGTTCATGAACCGCATCGTGACGAAGATCATCGAGATCGACGGCGGCGAGCTGACGACGTACTCGGGCAACTACGAGTTCTACGAGCAGCAGCGGGCGCTCAACGAGAAGCACCAGCAGGCGCAGTACGAGCGCCAGCAGGCCATGCTCGCCAAGGAGCTGAAGTTCATCGAGCGTTTCAAGGCCCGCGCCTCGCACGCGGCCCAGGTGCAGAGCCGGGTGAAGAAGCTGGAGAAGATCGAGAAGGTGGAGCCCCCGAAGCGCCGGCAGACGCTGGTGTTCGAGTTCCAGCAGGCGCCGCGCTCGGGCGACGACGTGGCCAAGCTGGAGCGGGTGGTGAAGGGCTACGGCAAGCGCCGCATCTACAACGGCCTGGACTTCCTCGTGCGCCGCGGCGAGCGCTGGTGCGTGATGGGCGTGAACGGCGCGGGCAAGTCCACCCTGCTCAAGCTGATCGCCGGGGAGTCCAAGCCGGACGACGGCGCGGTGAGCGTGGGCGGCAGCGTGAAGATGGGCTACTTCGCCCAGCACGCCATGGAGTTGCTCAAGCCGGACCAGACGGTGTTCGACTCGCTGGTGGACAGGTTCCCGCGGGCCTCGCAGGGCTCGCTGCGCGCGCTGGCCGGGTGCTTCGGCTTCTCGGGCGATGAGATCGAGAAGAAGTGCAAGGTGCTCTCCGGTGGCGAGAAGGCGCGGCTGGTGCTGGCGCAGATGCTCTACGATCCGCCCAACTTCCTGATCCTCGACGAGCCCACCAACCACCTGGACATGGCGACGAAGCAGATGCTCATCGCCGCGCTGGCCAACTACGAGGGCACCATGCTCTTCGTGAGCCACGACCGGCACTTCCTCGGCGCGCTGTCCAACCGGGTGCTGGAGCTGACGCCCGAGGGCATCCACCAGTACGGCGGCGGCTACACGGAGTACGTGGCCCGCACCGGCCACGAGGCCCCCGGCCTGCGCAGCTGACCGCTGGGTTCTGGACGGGCCGCACCCGGGCATGGAGGATTCCCCTCCATGCTCACCCTGCACAAAGGCCCGTCCGCGTTCGGCCTCAGCGACATCAGCCCCTTCTGCTTGAAGCTGGAGACCTATCTCCGCATGGCCGGCATCCCCTACACGGCGAAGCCGGCCGCCGGGGGGAAGGCTCCCAAGGGGAAGATCCCCTTCATCGAGGAGGATGGCTCGTACCTGGGTGACTCCCAGCTCATCATCGAGCACCTCAAGCGCAAGCACGGCGACACGCTCGACGGGAAGCTCGGCGCGGAGGATGTCGCCAAGGGCCACCTGGTCCGGCGCGCGCTGGAGGACAGCCTCTACTGGAACATCCTCCAGGAGCGTTGGATCTCCGACGAGGGCTGGCGGCTCTACAAACCCCTCTTCGAGGCCCTCTTCCCGCCCGTCGTCGGCAAGGCCATCGTGCCGCTGATCCGCCGGGGAGTCGGAAAGGCGATGCACGCCCATGGCATGGGCCGCCACCGCCCCGAGGAGATCCTGGAGATGGGCAAGGCGGACGTCTCCGCGGTGGCGGCGGTGCTCGGCGACAAGCCGTTCCTCCTGGGGGACAACCCCACCTCGTTCGACGCGGCGCTCTACGCCTTCATCGCGAGCATCCTGCTGTTCCCGGTGGACTCGCCGCTCCGGAAGTACACGCAGCAGCAGCAGAACCTGGTCCGCTACTGCGAGCGCATCCAGAAGCGCTACTTCGCGAACGGACAGAAGTAGACCCCCTCGGCGGGCTCCGTCTGTACACCGAGGAACAGCGCGCTGCCGACATCCCCTTGGGGCGATGCGCGAGGGCTCCCGCGTGTCCAGGGTCCGTCCGTTCCACGGGCGGTTGAACCGAGGCACGCGGGGGTGTGGGAATGAGACGGATGCTCGTTTCGTGCATGGCGGCGGGGGCGGTGTGGCTGTCGGGGTGCGCCAACTGCGAGCAACTCCAGGAGGGCGCCACGGAGCTGGTCTCCCACTACGCCCGGTGCGGCGCTGGCGACACCTGTCAGAAGATCGATCTGCTCGCCCTGGCGGGTGGGCAGAACTGCCTGGGCGCGTTCCAGTGCTTCGGCGCCGTCAACACGAGGGCCAACCTCACCGAGTTCCAGCGGCGAGCGCGAACCCTGGCCCAGCAGGCCTCCATCGTCTGCCAGCCGGGAGAGTGCGTCACCGCCGACTGTCTGGACCCCAGAGAGCTCATCCCCGTGTGCGACACGGAGCTCGGGCAGTGCGTCCTGGTGCCGCGTTAGCCGCGCTCAGAGCAGCTTGCCGGGGTTGAGGATGCCGAGCGGGTCCATCGCGCTCTTGATGGTGAGGTGGAGCCGGTGGGTCTCGGGTCCGAGCTGCCGGGCGATGAATGGCCGCTTGAGCGAGCCGACTCCGTGCTCGCCGGTGATGGTTCCCCCCAGCTCGAGCACCGCGTGCAGGATGTCGTCGAACGCCGCCCGCGCCCGTGCCACCGCGCTGGTGTCGTTCGGGTCGAAGACGATCGTGGGATGCATGTTCCCGTCGCCCGCGTGGCCAAACGTACCGATGAGCACTCCCCGCTGCTCGGCGATGCGCTCGACCACCGCGAGCAGGTCCGGGATGCGTGAGAGCGGCACCCCCACGTCATCGAGCAGCGTCGAGCCCTGCCGCTCCAACGCGGGAAAGGCGAAGCGGCGCGCCCCCATCAACAGCTCGCCCTCGGCCTCGTCGGAGGAGTTCGCGATGAAGGTCGCCCCCACCGCCTCGCAGATGGCCGCCATCCGCGTGCTCTCGGCCACGCCCTGCTCTCCCCCGGCATCCGAGCGCGCCAGCAGGAGCGCCGCGGCGTCGATGTCCAGGCCCATGGGCCGGGCGGCCTCGACGGCGCGGACGGTCGTGCGGTCCATCAACTCCAGGAGCGAGGGCCGGAGCTCGGCCATGATCTCCGTGACCGCCGCACCCGCGCCCACGAGCGTCGGGAACGAGGCCACCAGCGTCGTGGCCCGGGGCGGACGTGGCCGGAGCTTCAACGTGGCCTCGGTGATGACGCCGAGCGTGCCCTCGGAGCCGACGAACAGCCGGGTGAGGTCATAACCGGCGACGTTCTTCATCATGCGGCCGCCCGTCCGGACGACGGAGCCATCCGCGAGCACGGCCTCGAGCCCGAGCACGGCATCTCCGGTCACGCCGTACTTCACGCAGCACAGGCCGCCCGCGTTGGTCGCGAGGTTGCCGCCCAGGGTCGAGAACTCCCAGCTCGCGGGGTCCGGCGCGTACCAGAGCCCCAGTTCCGCCGCGGCCGCCTTGAGCGCCCCGTTGATGACTCCGGGCTGGACGACGGCACACAGACCTCGCCGGTCGATCTCCAGGATGCGGTTCATCCGCGTGAGCGAGAGCACGATGCACCCGTCCACGGCGTTGGCACCACCCGACAGCCCCGAGCCTGCCCCACGGGGGACCACGGGGACACGCAGGGCCGAGGCCACCCGGAGCACGGCCTGGACCTCGGCGGTCGAACCAGGACGGACGAGGACGCGCGGAGAGCCCGCCGAAGCCCACCCTGCCTGGTCCCGGCGGTGAGACTCGAGCACATCCGGGTCGGTGACGAGTGCCTCGGGCGGCAGGACGGCCGCGAGCTCACGCAACAGGTCCACGCTCATGGGCGCTGATGCTATCGAGTGAACGCCAGGCGGACCATGTTCTCGGAGTCGCCGCTCACGCGGGCACGAAGAGCTCCCGCACGGACTGCACGGACACGGCCTTGCGGAGCCAACGCTTGAGCTGCTCGAGGTCGGTGCAGGCGGCAATGCGCTGGCGGTCCTGCTCATCCACCTGGAAGCCGCGGGCTTCGAGGACCTCCAGCAGGGCGATCACTTCTCCCTCCTGACGGCCCTCCTGACGGCCTTCCTGACGGCCTTCCTGCCGGCCTTCCTGCCGGCCTTGGGCGAGGTACCGCCGGGCGAACTCGCTCTGGTACTCGTAGGTGCCACTGCGCATCAGTGCCTCCAGGGCGGTGCGTGCCGCGTCGTTCACCACGAAGGCCTCGTGACGGAGGGAGGGCATGCGACAGCGGATGTGACTCCATGAGTCACATCGCTGTCAAGCCCGGGGTTGACTCCAGAAGTAGTGCCCGACCCTCCCTGGAGGGCCTACTTGGGCATGAACCCGAACGCCTTGAGCATCGCCACGGCGATGCCCATGAGGCTCTCGCCCGCGATGAAGCCCGAGCTCACCGGGAGCACCGTGGCCTCGGCCAGCTTCGGCTTCTTGCGGCGCAGGAACTCGGCGATGGCCGCGCCGATGAAGAAGCTGATGGAGCTCGCTCCCGGAATCACGATGGCCAGCCCCAGGCCCGACGCCGAGGGGATGTACGGCCTGGCGCTCTTCGGCGCCCAGCGCTCCAGCAGCACCAGCGCCACACCCAGCGCCAGGCCGCACAGCGCGCCGATGCGCGCGGACGTGTGCAGCGAGCTCACCCCGTTGACGAGCATCTTCGACACGCCCGCCCACACCAGCGAGGACGGCGCGGGGAACTCCTCGGTGCCCAGCACGTCCGCGCTCGGCACCAGCAGGTTGAAGACGGGCACCACCACGGCGGCCCCGGCCAGCACGCCGAAGAGCTGCCCGAAGAACTGCTTGCGCGGGCTCGCTCCCAGCAGCCACCCCGTCTTGAGGTTCGTGAGCAGGTCCGCCGAGTGCAGGCCCACGCCGCCCGTGGCGTTGGCGCTCATCACGTTGGCCGCGAGGTTGCCGGGCAGGATGGCTCCGTAGAGCAGCTGCGTCACCGGCCCGAGCGCCTTGGTGGGCGTGGTGTCCGTCTCTCCCGTCACCCGCGAGGCGATCACCCCCATCACCACCGACAGCGGCAGGGCGATGACTCCCGCCCACCACGGAATCTGGAACAGGTAGGCCATCAGCCCCACCACGATGGGGCCCAACACCATGAAGCCGAGGGGGAACCAGGTGGGCGGGCACTCCACGTCCGCGAGCGGATCCTTCTCCTCCTCGGCGTTCTTCCCGAAGAGGCCCGAGAGCGCCTTGAAGGACTTCGCCACGCTGCGCCACTGGAAGGCGAAGGACAGCAGGCCCGAGGACACCAGCACCGAGGCGCCCGTCCACAACGCCCAGCCATTGATGGCCTTGTACGTCACCTCGGGGATGATGCCGCGGCTGACCATCTCCGGGGCGAGGAAGCCATACGTGAAGAACGCCCCCAGCAGCATGGACCAGCCCGTCTTGAAGCTCACCAGCGCCCCGGCGCCAATCAGCAGCAGGCTCAGATCGAACGAGAGCGTCCACGCCCCCGCCGGCTTGCCGCCGATGGTGAAGGGCAGGCTCAGCTTCGAGGGCAGGTTCCACGCCAGCCACGAGGCCCTGCCCTCCCGCCAGAACGCGACGACGGCTCCCACCAGGCCCGCGAGGCTCAGGTAGCGCGCCTTGCCGCGCGAGCCCTCGTCATGCCCGTGGAGCGCCTGCAGCGTCTCGGCGGTGGCGGTGCCCGTGGGGAACGGGAGCTGCTCGATGTTGATGAGCTGGCGCTTGATGGGGATGGCCGCGAAGACGCCCATCGCCGACACCACCGCGAACCAGGCCACCAGCCACCCCGAGGACGGCAGCGTCCCGGTGAGCATCAGCAGGGCGGGCACGGCGGCCATGTTGCCCCCGCCCGTCATGTACCCCGCTCCCGAGGCCACCGAGCCCACCGCGTTGTTCTCCAGCGCGGTGAGCTCCCGCTTCACCAGCCCCACGGCCCGCAGGGCGCCAAAGACGGCGAAGGAGAGCACACACGCGGTGATGGTGACGCCCAGGCTCCAGCCCGTCTTGAGGATGACGTACAGGTTGGACAGGCACATCACCGCGCCAATCGCCATGCCCACCACGACGGCGCGCACGGTCAGCTGGCGCTCGGCCCCCTTGTAGACGTTGTCGAGCCAGTATCGCTCGGGATCCTGGGTGCCCGAGGAGGGCGTGTCCGGGTGGGGGGGCTCGGGCGTGAGCTTGAGCTGCTGGGGCGAGGGCGTGGCGGGCTGGCTCATGGGGGGTGCACGATACCGGAACACCCCCTACCCCACGAGTGGGTATTGCTCCTGGCCCCTCCGGCCGTCCGCTCAGTGAGCCCCGCCCGGCCCGTGGGCGTGACCGTGCTCCTTCTCCTCGTCCGTGGCCGCGCGCACTTCACGCACGGTGATGTCGAAGTGGAGCGTCTTGCCCGCCATCGGGTGATTGAGGTCCACCACCACCTTCTCCCCCTTCAGCTCGCGAATGGTGATGGGGATGACGTCCCCGTCCGCCGTCTGCGCGCTGATGGTCAGGCCCGGCTGCAGCTGGGCATTCGGGGGGAACATCTCGCGGGGCACTTCCTGGAGGCCTCGCGGATCGTGCTCGCCATACCCCTGCGAAGGAGGCACCACCACCTTCTTGGACTCCCCGGCGGCCATGCCCTCCAGCTGCCCTTCCAGACCCGGGACGATCTGCCCCCGGCCATGCATGTAGGCGAGCGGCTGCCCGGGCTCACTCTCGTCGACGACCTTTCCATCCCCGAGGTGCAACCGGTACTCCAACGAGACCACACTGTCCTTGGACACCTTCATCGTGGGCGGCTCCTTCTGTCCTACGGGTATGGGACGGGGATGCAGCGGGGGCAAGCAACCCGTGCTCCCCTGATTGCTCAGGAAGCGGACGACTCGGGCTCCAACCCGGCCGCCTGGGGCTCGGCGGCCACGGCGGGCTCACCCCGGGACACGTAGACGGCGGCCGCGAGGTCCCCCGTCACGTTGAGCGTGGTGCGGCACATGTCGAGGAAGCGGTCCACGCCCAGCACCAGCGCGAGCCCCTCGGGGGGAATCTTGAACATGCCCAGAATCATCGCGATGACCGGGATGGAGCCGGCCGGCACGCCCGCGGTGCCGATGCCCGCCAGCACGCAGATGAACATCACGATGGCCTGATCCGCCAGGCTCAGCTGCACGCCGAACACCTGCGCCAGGAAGAGCACGGTGACGCCCTCGAAGAGCGCGGTGCCGTTCTGGTTCATCGCCGAGCCGGCGGTGAGCACGAAGCGCGACACGTTGCGCGGCAGCTTGAGGTTCTCCTCGGCCACCTTGAGCGCGGTGGGCAGCGTGGCGCTGGAGGACGCCGTGGAGAAGGCGGTGACGATGGCCAGGCGGCAGTCCCGGAAGAACGCCACCGGGTTGCGCCCCCCGAGGAAGCGCACCGACAGCGAGTACACACCGAACATGTGCAGCCCGAGCGCCAGCAACACCACGCCCACGTAGGACGCCACCTGCATCAGCACGCCCATGCCCAGGCGCGCCATCATGCTGAAGAGCAGCGCCCCCACGCCGAGGGGCGCCAGCTTCAGCACCCCATCGATGAGCTTCATCATCACGTCGTGCAGGCCCTGGATGGTTTCACGCAGCTGCTTCGCCGCCGGGGTGTCCGTCACCGCCAGCCCCAACCCGAAGATGAGCGAGAAGACGATGAGGGCGATCATGTCCCCGTCCGCCGCCGCCTTGATCGGGTTGGTGGGCACCATGGCGGAGATCAGCGACGCCACCGAGGTGCTGCTCGGCGCGGGGGCCGCCTGCACCGAGGTGCCCTTCATCGCCAGCGCGCGCGCCTCGTCGCTCAGCCCCACGCCCGGCTTGAGCGTGTTGACCAGCACCAGGCCGATGAGCACCGCGATGCTGGAGATGACCACGGTGTAGCCCAGGGTCCGCAGGCCCAGCCGGCCCAGCTGCTTCAGGTCCAGCTCGCACACGCCCATCACCAGCGCGGAGAAGAGCAGCGGCACCACCAACATCAGCAGCGCCCGGAGGAAGAGCTGCCCCGCCAGCCCGGTGATGTTCGTCACCACCCACTCGAGCCAGGGCGTCCCTCCCGCCAGGAGGTTGGCGGCGATGCCCGCCAGGGTGCCGATGACGATGCCCAGGAGCATCTTCTGGTGCTGCTTCATCCGGGTGCCTCTTGGTGCTGGGGGAGAAGAATCCCTGGGACAGGGAAGGCACGCAGCCTACCGGTGATTCCCCGTGGCGGATACACCCTCGTCGGTGCCCACTGTCTCCGGCCGCACTCCCGCTCCCCTGGCCAGTTCACCCGCCGTCTCACGCAACCGCCGGGTCACCCGCTCGGCCCACTCGGGCTCCACCTCCAGGCACGCCGCCCCGCGCCCCAACCGCAGCGCCGCCGCCGGCATCGAGCCACTGCCCGCGAACGGATCCAACACCCAGTCCCCCGGCCGGCTCCACGTGCGCACCAGCGGCTCCAGCACGGAGAAGGGTTTGTGGTGCGGATGGTTGCCCCAACGCGCCGCCTCGGCGTCATCGTCATAGCCGCCCACCACCGCCCAGACGGTGGGCAGGCCTCCAGGCTCCAGCGGGGGCGCGGGCGTGCGCGAGAGCACCAGCGCCACCTCGTAGACGCGCAGCAGTTGCTCGTTGGCGTTCTTGTCCGTGGTGCGCTTGCCCCAGACGTACTCGCCCCGCAGGTGGGTGTAGCCCAGCGAGCGGGCCACCGCGAGGATGGGCTCCTTGCCCAGCAGGTTCGTCCAGATGGCCATCGGCGCGTCCGGTGTCAGGTGCGCCACCGCCCGCGTCATCCACTCCTCGGTGAAGACGCGGTAGTCGCGCACCGTCTCGAAACGCACGATGGGGTTGCGATCGATCTTCTTGTTCGCCCGGGGATCCCGCGGGTCTCCCCCCTTGCGCCGCCGCGTGAGCAGGCAGTACGGCGGATCCGTGTGCAGGAAGGTGGCCTTCGCCTCTCCCAGCACGGCCCGGTAACCACCGGGCTCCCGCGCATCGGCCCGCACACAGCGGAACGTCTCGAGCTCGTCGTGAGGATTCATCCGGCGCGCACCCTACCCCAGCAGCCCCGCTTCACCACCGCGCCTCGGCAAGCGCCGCCCGCGTCACCGCCAGGATGTCCCCCACCGGCACCCGCTCGTGCGACTTGAAGACGGCGAAGTCGTCCCCCCGCTCGGTCACCACGTCCAGCACCTCGTCGATGAAGGCCTCGCCCTCGCGCAGTTGGATCGCCACCGGCCGGTGCCGCAGCACGGCCTCCTCCAGCACGTCGATGAAGTCACAGCGGCCCACCTCGTCCTGGCATATCCGCGTCATCGTCTCGCCGCCTCCGGCGCCAAAACTAAATGGCTCCCCTCTCGCCTGCCCACCGGAATGAAACGCTCCTGGAATGGAGCCGCCCCGCTCACCGCTTGCGCCGGCCCCGCTTCGGCGCCCCGAGCCGCCCGGCCTCCTCCACCCAGTGGCCCCTCAGGCGCGCCTCCGTGGCGAGCGCCTCGTCCCACGAGGGCCCGTCTGGCAGCACGCGCGACGCGTGCTCGAGCATCAGCCGCTCCAGCGCCCGGTCCTCGCACAGCCGCCACACCTCGTATTCGTCCAGGCCGCAGGCGACGAGGTACATCTCGCGCTCCTCCGGCGGCACGCCCAGCAGCTCCCACCACTCCTCCTCGGCCCGTACCACCTCCTCGTCGGTGGCGAGCAGACCGAGCGACCGCGCCTGGCCCGCGAGCAGCGCCCGCTTCAGGCCCGCCTCCGCCAGCTCCCGGGCCTCGGGCGCGGCGCGCAGCCGGGCGAGCACCGCCTCCGAGGACACGAGGCCCCCTTCCGTCGCGCACACGCCCTCCACGAGGCGGCGGCGGCGCACGTAGGACGAGGGTGGCGGCCGGCCCGTCCGGACGGGTACCGGCACCTCCGCTCCCGAGGCGATCCACGCCGAGGCGGCCTTCAGGCAGGCCCGGGCGTCCTCGCGCTTGAGATCCTCGAAGCCCCTGGCCGCCCAGGCGTCCCACTTCGCCCGGGTGGCCGGACGCCAGGCGTCTCCCACGGCCGCCAGCACCCGGGGCCAGGTCCGGTCCTGGTAGAAGAGCCCCGCCGCCGCGTCCACCAATGCCTGGGCCTCGCGGGGAGCGAGCACCTTCGCGCCCTGCGCCTGACGCGCCGCGTGACGCACGTTGACGAGCGGCACCGTGAGGGGCCGGAAGCCGTGCTCCGCGTCGGCGTGGAGCAGCGCCACCTCGGCGTCATCCACCAGCTCGCCCCGCTGGTACGCCTCGAAGATCTGGCCCACGCCCACCATGCCGTGCCGCGAGAGCTCCGCCGCGCGCAGCGCCCCCATGCTGGCCCCGCCGAACACCGCCACCTCCGCATCCAGCGCGGCCAGCAGCTCGTGGTGCCAGACGGAGGGCTGCGCCTCGAAGACGCCATCCACCAGGGCAATGGCCCTCGGACGCAGCGCGAGGGCCCGCCACACGTCGCCCTGGCGCGCGGGCGGCAACACCCGGCAGGGCACCAGGGCCCGGGCTTCCTCCTCTGGCAACGAGGGGCCGAGGAAGACCAGGAGATCATCGGGATGATGGGCCGGACGTCGTTTCACAGCAGCTCCGAGACGCGCAGACCCGGCACCACCACGCGCACCACGTGGAGTCCGGGGAGAGGGGCCTCCAGCTCGACAGCGGCGGCCCGGTTGAAGCCCGCCTTCCCGAGCCGCATCAGCACTTCGCGCACCGCTTCCTCCGGCGAGGACACCTCGTCGGACATGTCGGGCATGGATTCCACGGCCCGTCGCGGACGGACCTCCGCACAGGCGGCCGCCAGGGCCAGCGTGGCCTCGCGGTCTCCCGCGGCCACGTCCTCGCGAGCGCCGTGGATGTCGGTCAGGCGGGACTGGGCCGCCTCCAGCAGGGCGCCGAGCAGGGCCTGGTCCCTCCCCAGTCCGCAGGCGTACCCGGCCGCCAGGGGCACCGGGCCCTCGTCGCGGTCCACGAGCAGCGCCCCTCCCACCGGCAGGCCCGCGGCACGGGGCGTCCGCGCGCCGGGCGTGAGATCGAAGAGGTAGACGGCGAAACCCCGCTCGCCCAGGGCCCGCGCGAGCGCCGCCGTCCGGGGAGCGCCCCGCTCCAGCTCTCCCGGGCGCAGCATGCGCGAGAGGAGGACCTCCTCGGACCACCCTTCCGGGAGGATGCGCGCGAGCTGATCCCTCTCCGTGGCCTCCAGCAGCGCGTGCAGGAGCGCCCGGGCCCGCTCGGGGTGCGCACCCGAGCCGTTGCTCGTCCACCGCACGCTCACCGGGCCGAGCGACGGAGCCCCGCTGGGCGGGCAGTACACCCCCTGGGCCGGGACGAGCACGGGCCGCCCGGACTGCAGCTCGGTGGCCTCGCACCACGCGTAGCGCATCTCGCGGCTCCACAGCCGGGAGACGACCACGCCGCCCCGGGTGCCCAGCTCCTCGGCGCCCCAGACGGCACGGCCCCGGGTCTCCAGCCCATCCATCGAGCCCCAGACGAGCCGCTCCAGGGGAACCTTCTCCGCGCCCCACAGCTCCGCCGTCTCCAGGAGCGCGCCGGCCGACGCCGCCTGGAAATCCAGGCCCTTGCCATTGCACACCTGGAGCACATAGCCGCCTGGACGCACCGCGGCGGCCACCTCCACCCCGGCCCGGTCCAACCCCGTCACCCGCGCCACCCGGGTGACGCCGAGTCCATGGGCGAGACGGTCGAGAAAGGAGGAAGTCAACGGAACAGCGGTCGGGAGGGCCACGGGAGAGCTCTGTGTTGGGTGAGCGAGGACGTCTCGGCGGGAAGCATGCTAGGGGAGGTCCGGCGTCAGGAGGCCGAAAAGAAGATGCTCGACGTGGGACAAGCCGCCCCGGACTTCACCGGCACCGACTGCTGGGGACGCACCTTCACGCTCTCCGCGCTCCGGGGGCGGCGGGTGGTGCTCTTCTTCTTCCCCAAGGCCTTCACCCTCGCCTGCACGGAGGAGACGCGCCACTTCCGGGACAACCACGAGCGGATTCAAGCACTCGGGGCGGAGCTGGTGGGCGTGTCGGTGGACACGGTGAAGACGCAGTGCGAGTTCGCCGAGAAGGAGGACATCCACTTCTCCCTGCTGGGCGACGAGGGGCGCTCCATCAGCCAGGCGTATGACGTGCTGTGGCCCGTGCTGAAGGTGGACCGGCGCGTCACCTACATCATCGGCCCGGACGGCCGCATCGAGTCCGTCATCCGCCATGAGGTGCGCGTCTACAAGCACCTGGACGACGTGCTGCGCTACCTGACCGAGCATCCACTGCCGTCCACGGGTGCCTAGACTTCCCAGGAGCAGTGGTACTCGCAGTAGCCGTTGCCACGGGCGCGGCACTTCGTCTGCTCGACCCGCACGCCACGGCCACCGCTCATCTCGATGGCGCGCTCGTACCAGCCGACGATGGTGAGGCAGTCCGCCTCGGTGACACTCTCGGCGCCCAGGGTGCGCAACACCGCGCTGCGGGGGCCGCTCTTCTCGTACGAGCGGGAGCCCACCGCGTAGTAGAGCCGGTAGATCTCCGGCGAGTGGCTCAGGAGGAAGTGCGGATCCCCCTTGCGGATGAACACGTGGTGGGGACCGTTGAGGTTCTCCTCGGCGGAGGCGCGGCCCATCTCGACGAAGGCCTTGTTGCGATCCCGGGGCGAGAGCGCATCGGCGATGGCGGCGTCCAGGCGGAGGTTGAGCTCCAGGGGGTACCAGCCGATGGGCATGATGACGCCCTCGAGGACCTTGCGATCGGCCGGAGGCAAGCGCTGGAGCACCTGTTGGAGACGCCCGGTTCCACCCTGCTTCATCAACAGATTGAGGCGGGTGATGAGCACACTGCCCTTGATGCGCGCGGCCGCGCTTTCCGTTGCCATGATGCGAATCCCCCGGTGAGCCCCTGCATTGTGTCAGCCGGAGGATGTGGGCGGCAACCTGCCCGGAGGGGACTTCCCGGGTGGAGCGGGCAGGCGAGCCCCGTGGCATGAACGCCGTCAGTGAGGCTGGAGCTCGCGCAGACGCTTCTCGAGGTCCTCGCCGAGATCCGTCGGCCGGCGCAGCACCGAGGCCATCATGACCACCGTGGTCGCCGTGAGCTCGTCTCGGGCATGCAGCCGGCTGAACCCCTCTTGCATGTCCGTGAACATCTGCCGGAAATCCGCGCGCAGATGATGGACCTCCCCATTCAACCTCTGGACATCACCACTCAATCGCTGGACATCCCCGCGCATCTGCTGGAACTCGGCTCGCTGGCGCTCCAACTCGGCCCCCAGGCGCTCCGTCAGCTTCTCCTGTCGCACCATCCGCGAGTCCAGGCCCGCCACCTGCGTCCTCAGGTCCGCCACCTGGGTTTCCAGCCTGTCGATCCGGACCCCCAGACCCTGAACGGCATTCAGGATCTGCGTGCCAATGTCAGCCCCCATCATCATCTCCGCCATGTTCACACTCCTCGCCCACCCGGGCAGTCCGTGAGCCCGTCAGCCCACGCCGCACAGAATAGCGGAACACCTCGACGATGCGAACCTTTTTCTAACCTTTCAAGTAGGGTCCCCTCCCCTACTTCCCAGAACATCACCAGGTACCTGTATCCCCAACGAAAAACCCCCTTTAACTTTTCGCCGGCTCCGGTGTTCGTAGGAGGCGTGAAGGCCCTGGAGACATCCCTGGCGCTGGCGGAGGCCGCCACCGAACCGAGCGACGAGGCGCTCTGCCGCGCCTTCCTGGCCGGTGACGAGGCGGCCTTCGGCACGCTGGTGGAGCGGCACCGCGCCCTGGTCTTCTCCCTCCTGCGGCGCTACACGGCCCGGCCCGAGGACGCGGCGGACCTCGCCCAGCAGGCCTTCCTGCGGGCCCTGGAGGCCTCGCGCCGCGTCTTCGCCCGCTGGAGCCTCTCGGGCCCCGCGCCCTTCCGGGCCTGGCTCGTCCGCATCGCGCTCAACCTGGCCAAGAACCATGCCCGCCAGGGCAGGCGCTGGCTCCAGGCCGTGCAACACCCGGAGACCGAGGCCCCGGGAGAGTCCGCGCAGGAATCGCTGGAGCGGAGCGAGCGCGAGCGGCAGGTGCGCGCGGCGGTGCTCACCCTGCCCCGCCGCCAGCGCGAGGTGCTGACGCTGCGAGTCGACGGAGGGCTGGGCTTCCGGGACATCGCCGAGACGCTCGGCATCACCGAGACGAACGCGAAGGTGAATTTCCATCACGCCGTGAAGCGCCTCCGGGCGCAGGTGGCGGAGCCGTCCGAGGAGGAGCGCTGATGGCGGCATGCCAGGACAAAGACGAACTGCTGACCCTCTTCGCCGCGGGAGCGCTGGAGCCCGAGGAGGAGGCGCGGGTGCGCGCGCACCTGGACACCTGTGCCGCGTGCCGCGCGGAGGCGGAGGCGAACCAGCAAGTGCTCGGCCTGGCCGCGCTGCCGCCGCCGTCCGTGAAGGAGCAGGCCGTGGTGGCGGCGCTGCCCCGGACGGCGGTGGGCGCCTGGCGCAGGGCACAGCTCCAACAGGCGGCGCGGATGCGGACCGCGGGAGCGCTGATGGCGGCGGCCGCCGGGGTGTTGCTGGTGTTGGGACCGGTGCTGCAGCGCCGTCTCACCCCACCTTCCGCGCCCACCACCCCTGTGGAAGCGCCCGCCGCCACGCCCGAGGATGACGCCTTCGCGCTGGAGCAGTGGGCGCTGGCGGACCCGCTGGCCGACGCGCTCGACCCTTCCGACGCGGACCTGGAGGAGCCCGAGTCCGACGAGTTCCTGGACTCCGAGCTGGACGATTTCTTCTCAGACACGAACCCTGGAGAATCCCTGTGATGAAGCCCATTCGACTGGCGGTGCTGACCCTGTGCCTGCTTCCCCTGGTGTCCCTGGCCCAGACGCCCGAGGCGAAGGAAGCCGCGGAGCGGGCGGAGCGGCAGACGCGGCTGATGCGGGTGGTGGGTCTGGCCGAGGAGCTGGACCTGGAGGAGTCCCAGGCGCTGAAGATGGCGGACACGATGCGCCAGTTCGACGAGCGCCGGCGCCCCCTGGTGGAGCAGGTGCAGGAGGCCGCGCAGGCGCTGAGGAAGGCGGCGCGGGGAGAGGCCGCGACGCAGTCGCAGGTGGACCAGGCGGTGCAGCGGGTGTTCGAGGCGCGGACGCAGCTCACGGCGCTCGACCGGGAGATGTACCAGGCGCTGGCCAGGGATCTGCCTCCGCAGAAGCGGGCGCAGCTCGCCATCTTCATGGCCCGGCACGACGGAAAGATGAAGATGGAGAAGATGATGAGGAAGGCCGAGCGGGAGGGCCGGCGCGAGGAGCGCGAGAAGCGCAGGCAGGAGCGCATCCAGCGGATGCAGCAGCGCCTCCAGGAGCGCGCCCAGTAACTCCCGCCCTACACGCGCACCAGCAGGGCCACCTGGTGCGCGCCGATGCCGATGCCGAAGAGCACGAGATACTTCGTGCGCAGCTCGCGGTGGTAGCGGGCCAGGGTGACGGGGATGGAGGCAATCACCATGTTGCCGCAGTCCTCAATGGTATGCAGGTACTCGCGCGGGCGGATCTTCTCGTTCCAGTGGTCCAGCAGCTTGCGCGTGGCCTGGTGGGACACGAGGGTGATGTCGTCCCCGGTGAGCCCGTGCTTGCGCAGCAGCCGCTCGACGAGCCGCGGCGGGCCCTCCATGCCGGTGTTCAGGAAGGCCTGCACGCCCCGGGAGGGCTCGAGCCCGTACACGGGGGTGGTGAAGCCGGCCTCGGGACGGGAGCGCATCGTCATGGCCCCGTACTCGTCGCTGAAGGTGTCGGCGGCGTAGTCCACCAGGACGAGCCGCTCCCCGGCGCCGAGCACGGCCGCGCCCGCTCCGTCCCCGATGCCGAAGGCGTGGCCCTGCGCGTAGTCCACGTTGCGCGTCCACCCCGCCCCCACGGCCACGAGCGCCCGCTCCGAGTGCCCCGCCAGCATCGCCTCCCAGGCCAGCACCGCCCCCATGACGAAGTTGC
Source organism: Archangium sp. (assembly GCF_057119385.1). Taxonomy (NCBI): domain Bacteria; kingdom Pseudomonadati; phylum Myxococcota; class Myxococcia; order Myxococcales; family Archangiaceae; genus Archangium; species Archangium sp. The sequence goes on from NZ_DBNGVP010000106.1 coordinate 67,292, forward strand.
CAAAGTCGGCCTGCACCGGCACCACCACCGCATGCGAGCCCAGGCCCAGCTCCCGATGCACCTGGTACAGCGCGTTGGGCGAGACGAACTCGGACACCGAGACGTAGCCGTAGAGCCTGTCCACCTGCTCCGGCCGCACGCCCGCGTCCTCCAGCGCCGCGCGCCCCGCCTTCGCCGTGAGCGAGGCCAGCGACTCGTCCGGCCCCAGGCACCGGTGCTCCCGGTTGCCGTAGAAGAGCGAGGCCTCGGACAGCCCCTGTGCCCGGGCGGCCTCGCGGATGCGATCGAAGATGGGGTCGTCACTGGTGCGGACCCGCTCCGGCAGCGCGGAGCCCAGGCCCAGGAAGGCAATCGAAGGACGCGTCATCGGGCCGGAATAGAGCACACCCGGCCCTCCCGGCGAGGCCTCTCCTGCCCACTCGAGGGACAGCCGGGCACATGGCGCTGCGAAGCCGCCTCCTGGCCGCTATGGAGAGCACCTCATGAGCGCACTGTCCCTGAGATACGTGGCCCTGGGTGACTCCTCCGCCGTCGGAGTGGGCTCGCGCGGTGGTGGCTACGTCGAACACCTCTTCCAGCGGCTGCGCCGCACCCGCCCGGGTGTGGGCCTGCTCAACCTGGGCGTGAGCGGCGCCACCAGCGCCACCGTCCTCTCCGGACAGCTCCCCAAGGCCTCCCGCTCCCGTCCCCATGTGGTGAGCCTCGCGGTGGGCATCAACGACCTGTGGCGTGGCGTGGAGCCCGACCAGTTCGAGTCCAACCTCGACCAGCTGGCACGCGGCCTCGTGGCCACGGGCGCCCCGGTGGTGCTGGCCAACCTGCCGGACATGTCGCTCGCCCCCATCGCGCGGCTGGCGACGCACTTCCTGCCCATCCAGCTCATCTCCGCGCGCATCGCCTCATTCAATGAAGCGGTGGCCCGCGTGGTGGCCCGCCATGGCCTGCTCGGCGTGGACCTCCACGGCCCCAGCCTCCGGGAGCTTCCCGGCAGCACCGACTACTTCTCCGCCGATGGCTTCCACCCCTCGGACACCGGCTACCAGCGCATGGCCGAGCACTTCTGGCCCGTCCTGCTCCAGGCCGCCGAGCTCGGCGCCAGCTCCGCGCAGGCCACCGGCTGACCTCCGCCCACCGGGCACGGTCTTCCCAGACTTGGTCGGGTAGACCGGGGAGTTACCTCCCCGGCCCCCCACGGATCCGGACGTGCGGAATTCCCGCATCCGGCTCTTCGGCTCATGGACTCACTGCGAGCGGAAGCCCATCTCGCACCCTG